>CANSRG010000014.1 GCA_947649355.1 uncultured Mycoplasmatota bacterium
CATGAAAACAAACGAAACAGATTCTGGAGAATCAAGAATAAAACTAGTAAGAGAAGAATCGATTGGAAGTTATAGTTGGGATGCAAGTGAAACTTCTATAAATCTAGGTAAAGGAATTAACGAGTGGAGTCAAAGTGCTTTAAAAAAGTTATTAAATGAAGGCGAATATTGGAATAAAACAACTGGAATATGTATAGTTGGAGATAATAATAAAAGCCAAAATTGTGATTTTACACAAACAGGATTAACAGAAGAAAGCAAGCAAAAATTAGAATATTCAATATGGTTTTTAGGAAGTAATGGGAATGAGAAGTTAGAAACAGTCAAAGTGAATGAGTTATATACATTAGAAAAAAGTAGTAATACGGGAAAAATTTGTTCTAGTGGAACAAGTTGTAATGATAATATAACTAGAACCCATACGTGGACTGGAGCTGTAGGACTTATCTCTCTAACGGATTATTTTTATGCTACAAAAAAAGAAGAATTATGTTTTAATAGTGCAGGCTATTCTTTAAAAGAAGATGCATATATAAGTTGTAGAAACAACAATTGGATGTTTAAAAATGACCATTTATGGACTATAAATCCCCGTGCTCATAGTGGTTCATCTTATCTTACTTTATGTATCAATCAATTAGGAGGTTTAGACAATTGCACATCATCTATAGCAAGAAATGTTTATCCAACCATTTATTTAAAAGCAAATGTAAAAATAATAAGTGGTCGTGGTGAAAAAGAAAATCCATATATATTAGAATAATGGAATAGAAATCTTGACAAAAGATTTCATTTCCTAGATAATAGTATTAGAAATAGAAAGTGGTGTTCAATATGGACAAAAAAAGAATTTATGTTGTCGTAGCCTCAGCAGTAATGATTTTATTTTGTATCGTGTATGCAGGCACATATGCCTATTTTACCGCGGGAGTAAAAGATACTAGACCAGAAGAAAATAAAACTTCTACAATGAAAACTGCAGAACTTCAAGATATGTCATTAAAAAAAATCAAATCAACAACAAGTGCATTGTTAATTCCAGGAGAAAGTATTACAAATGAATTTCAAATAGAAAATCCAAGTAATGTTACAATGTGTTTTAATTTAGTATGGACAAATGTAGAAAATACTTTTGTAAACAAAAATGATTTAGTAGTAACTTTAGAAGAAGATGGAAATAACATCACTTTAGAAAATAATATTTTTCCAATAAAAGATGATATTTTAAAAGATAAACTCTCTATAAATGCAAAAGGAGAAAAAAGTTATAAATTAACAGTAGAATATCGTCTTACAGAAGAAGATCAATTAGCAGATCGAGACAAAGTATTTAACGGAACTATTGAAGGAAGATTAACAAATTGTGAATAAGAGAAAAACTCTTATTTTTTTTTAATTAACTTTATAATCTTGAAGTACTAATAGTTATGTGATACAATAAAAACAGAAAGTAGGAGAAAAAATGAAGAAAAAAAACCAATTATGGGGGGGGGTATTTCTTGAAAAATAAGAAATTACTAATAATAGGAATAATCTTATTTTTATCAATTGGAATTACCTTATGTTTACCAAAGAAAGAAGAAAAAGAAAATACGCTAGAATATGCCTATTTTATAAATAATGAACCAACTTATGAAATACCAACGAAAGAAAGTGGATTAACGTTATCAAAAGAATCTAGATGTAATAATGGAGTGACAATAAAATGGGATGATAACAATTGGTCTGCTTTAATAAATTATGAAAATTTCATCCCAAATGAAAACCAAAGGACAACTTGTTATCTTTATTTTGAAGAAAAAGAAGAGGCAATCTTAAGAAGTGTAGAACAATTTGAAATGGATGGGTTATGGGAGTACAAAGCAAGTATTTCGAAAATTATTATACAAAATGAATTAAAACCGATAGAAAATGCAATTAAAGAATACGATGAATCAGCAGAAAAAGATAAAAGTGTTATGAGTTATATTGTAGAAAATGAGTCAGATGAAACCACATATACAGCCTATCTACAAAGTAATGGTAAATTATTCTTAAATCCAAATAGTTCAAATTTATTTATACTATTTAGAAAATTAGAAACTATAGAAGGCATGGAAAACATAGATACTTCTAAAGTAACAAATATGGGTGCTATGTTTGGTGGATGTGATAGTTTAAATTTCATTGATATCAGTCATTTTAATACTATAAATGTAACGGACATGAGTTCTATGTTTATTAGATGTAGAAATTTAACCAATTTGGATTTAAAAAGTTTTGATACAACGAATGTAACAAATATGGAAAGCATGTTTAAAGAGTGTAATAGTTTAACCACAATAGATTTAAGTCCATTAAAAACTGAAAATGTAACCGATATGAGTGATATGTTTTATGGATGTAGCAGTTTAACTAACTTAGATTTAACTCCCTTAAAAACTGAAAATGTGATCGATATGGGTCATATGTTTGAAGGCTGTAGCAGTTTAACTAGCTTAGATTTGACTTCCTTAAAAACTGAAAAAGTAACCAATATGGGTTATATGTTTTATGACTGTAGTAGTTTAACCAGTTTAGATTTAAGTCACTTTAATACTATAAATGTCACAGGAACAAAAAGTGGAGAAGGTTTTGAAAGCATGTTTCAATATGCTTCTAAATTAACAAACATTGTTTATGGGAATAATTTTATTTATTCTGGTTCAGCAAACGTTACGAACATGTTTAAAAATTGCCCAGCAAATAAACCAACTCATTCTTCTTGGTCTAGTGTAATCTAAAATCTTTCAATGAGAGATTTTTTTTAATTGCAATTTCTAATAATTCTATATATAATAATTCACTACAGAGGTGGGTTATGAATAAACTAAAAAAATTACTAGAGTATTCTAAAAATATATGGAATATTTATACCAAATTAAAAACAGAAAAAGAATCAAATTTATTAAAAGAATTACTAGAAGAAGAAATAGAAAAAGAAACAGAACTTTTAGAAAAATTAGATTTTAACGAATTAAGTTATTTGGAAAGCATATTAAATGAAATGGATTCAAATAAAAGTGGGTTAGATATAGTACATTTTGTAATAAATAGAAAATCTTATCCACCATATACATTAAGAACTTTAAGAAAAATAAAAGAGAGCAAAAATATTTATTTAATTCAAGAAAATACGAACTTAAAGAAAGAAGAATTGTATTCTATTTTAGAAAATCCTCATATAGATGAAATACGAAACTCTTTAGAATTATGGGATAATTTTGAAAGAAAAGTTAGAATAAGTTTTTTAAAGAAAGAAAAACAAAATGAAACACTTTTTAATTATATATTTGAAGATTCTGCGGAAAATATGCTAAATGGATTTAGGGGTATTTTAAAAGAATCAGAAATGGATTTTGAAGATTTAGAAAGATTTGAAGATATTATTTTAGAAAATATAAAAGAATTGATTGAAGATTATCTAAAAAATGGCGAGACGGAAAAAATGTCTTTACTAATAAGTCTTTTAGAATATATTCCTGAAACAATAAAGTTTTCACTAGGAAGTTATTGTGAATCAATTTTAAGAACAGATAATCCAAAAACAAATGAAATAAAAGAAGTTTTAAAAATGTTTGAAATTGAAATAATAGAAACAAATGATTGGACAAAAACTATGAAAATACCTCAAAGTGACATGGTATTTACATATGAACAAATAGTAAAATTTGATGGCATTTATAAAGATTTATTTGAAAATTGTCAAATGCTTTGGAAATGTTTTAAAGGAATTATTGAATCAGTTAGTAAAAAAGAACCCATTGAAGAAAGAGAATATTTAAAAGAGTATTACAAAAAATATTTAAAAAAAGAAACAGAAATTTTAAAAAATATAAATCAAGTAGAAGAATTTCAAGATTATATAAATTTAGTATATGGAGAAGAAAAAGAATTTTTGCCAACTTCAATTTTACTAGTAGCAGAGTCTTCTCACCCTAATCCAAATCTAAAAGAAATACAAATTGTAGAGGACTTTTTATTAGAACGCTTAAAAAAAATTATAAATAGTTTAAAAAATGAAAAAGAAGAATATACAGAAGAGGAAGAATTACTTGATTTAAAAACATCTGATGATACAATAGAAAAATTTATGGAAATTACAGCAAGAAAAAATTTGGGACTAATTACGAAAAAAGAATACTTAGAGGAATTAGAAAAAATTGGATTTTTTTATGAAGAAGAACAATTTGAACAAGAACAATTATTTATAAAAAAAATGTTTTCTAAAATAGATGAAACTTTTGAAGAAAATTTAAAGAATTTATTGAAAGTAGAAGAGCAAGAATTATTAAAATTTTTACTATACGCAAAAGAATTCATGAATAATAACTTTAAATTAGTAGAAAATGATTTACAAATAGAAGAAAAAAGTAGTTATACAAAAATAGATTTAAAAAGCCCATTTTATCCATATTTTGTAGTTATAACACAAGAAATATTATTAGAAGAATTTAAAATCGCGAAAGATTTTGATGAATTATACAAAGAAGTTTTAGAACTTTATGTGGATGCATTATTAAGTAATTTAAAAAAAGAAGATCGAAATAATTTAGAACATTTATTGTATGGAGAAAAAAGAATCAAAAAGAAAAAGTAATTTGAAAAAGGATGAGAAAAAATGATAAGAAGATTATTAGAAATTACAAGTGCAATAGAAAAACTAACGAATAAACTTTTAGAATCTAAAAAAGAAGACCAAGAATTATTATTCGATTTATTAGAAGAATATTATGAAAAAGAAAAAAGTATTTTAACAAATTTAAAAGAAGATGAGGAAAAAAAATTAAAAACAATTTTGTATGAAGTGTATGGATTAGACCCAAATGGGATTTTAATAATTGAAAGAATTAAGAAAAATTATCTTCCTTCATGTGTACTAAGAATTTATAATATCTTACAAGACCAAGAATATTTTTATAGTATTCAAAAATTTACGGCTTTAAAAAGAGAAGAAACAAATAAAATTATAGGAAATAACTATATTTTAGAATTACAACGAAGAGAAAATTTTCGAAAAGATTTTTATCGAATTGTTTTAGAAAACTTTTATAATTTAAAACAAGAAGATAAAAAAGAGATCTTATTTTATTTAGGAGAAAATAAAGAGAGTTTAAAAGAACAATTAAAGAAACAAGGAACAACATCTCTAGAAATAGAAGGACAAGAGAAAGATTTAGAAGAATTATTTCCAGACATCATTTTAAATATCAAACAAATTTTAGAAGAGATTAAAAAAGAAAATGAAGCGAAAAAAATAATATCTTATGTAATATTATTAAAATCTTATTTTATAACTTTAGGTCATAGCTATTCAAAAGAAGCACTTTCTTATAGTCAAAATATCTTACAAAAAATAGAAACAGAAGAACCTAGAAAAATGAACATATTAAAAAAAGTTATAGAAGAAGAAAATATTACAATAAATAAAGGAATTAAGAAAAATTATTTTCCATCACAAATGACTTACTTACCTATATTTACCAAAGAAGAATTTCAAGAGTTTCATCAAATATTTGAGGAATTATTAGAAATTGGTTTTGAAATTTGGAGTTTTTATAAAACACTTGTAATGAGTAAATTAAAAGAGGAAAAAGAAGAAGAAAGAAAAGTTTGGAAAAAAGAGTTAGAACATTGTTTAGAAAAAGAAAAAGAAATTATAAACAATATCGAGAAAAAAAGCTTATTTGCAAATTTCGTAACTTTCTTATATTCAGAAAGCTTACAGTTCGTCCCATTTTATGCGATTCAAGTCGCGATGGCATCAAAAAATTACCAATCGCTAAATGATATTGAATTAGTAAAAAATTTAATTAAAGAAAGAGCTATTAAAATAATATGTGAAGAAAAAGACGAATTGGAAAACCTAGAATTTTTAGATGATGATTTAAGATTAACAAGATTAGAAGAAGTGGTAAAAGAACATATCAAAGTAAGAGTAGGAAAAATACAATTAGATGAATTTTATGATCAGTTAGATATCTTAGATTTTGGTGAAGGTATTATTCCAGAAGATATCGTTGATGAAGGAAAAGAAATTATTTTTGAAAACTTTATGATTTTACTAGAAGAATATTTAAAAAATCATAAAAAAAGTCCTTGCTATGAAGAATTATTCTTAAGTCAATATTGCATACATTTTTATGAACAAGATTTAAACCATTTTATAAAAAGAGATTTAGACTATTCTTATGGAAATACATTATCGAATGTAACTCTTGAAAGAGAAGCATATGAAATGTTACAAGAAGAAATAGAAATTTACTTGGAAGATAATCTAACGGAAAAAGAAAGTTGGAGTAAACCAGAAGATATATTATTTCAGTTATATTTAAAAGCATTAAGAAAAATATTGAAAAGAGAAGATTGGCAAGAAATAAAAAGAATGTATACACAAGAAATATTAGAATTAAAAAAGAATAAACAATAGAAAATTATTTTATCATTTTTACTTTTAACCAAAAATTTTAGATACAAAAAGGAGAAAATCCTTTTTTTTCTTGATAAAATCTAGTAAAATAAATAAGTATGTTAGGAGTGTAAAAATGAACAATATTGAAATTTTATCAAATACATTAGGGGTGAAAATAAATCAAATAGAAGCAGTATTAAAATTATTAGAAGAAGGGGCAACTATTCCTTTCATCGCTCGTTATAGAAAAGAAGCCACAGGGTCATTAGATGAAGAACAAATAAGAGTAATTGAAAAAGAATATACTTATTTAGAAAATTTATCAAAAAGAAAAGAAGATGTAATTCGTTTAATTGAAGAAAAAGATTTAATGACAGAAGAATTAAGAAAACAAATATTAGACTGTACAAAACTAAGCGATATTGAAGATTTATATAGACCATTTAAAGAAAAGAAAAAGACAAAAGCATCAGAAGCAATAAAAATGGGTCTTGAGCCTCTTGCGAAAAAAATGATGAGCTTTCCAACTACTAATGATATAAATACATTAGCAAGTGGTTATGGATGTGATATCAAAACTGCCATACAAGGGGCAAAATATATTATTGCTGAGTGGATAAGTGATAATGCATTTTATCGAAAAATTATAAAAAATGAAATTGGAAGAAATGGATTTTTAGAAAGTAAAATAAAAAAGAATGCAGTAGATGAAAAGAAAACTTATCAAATGTACTATGATTTTAAAGAACCAATTTATAAGGCTAGACACTATCGAGTTTTAGCAATGAATCGTGGAGAAGAGGAAAAAATTCTTAATATTTCACTAGATTTTGATAAAGAAAAAATATTAGAAATATTAAAGAAAAAAATTATAAAAAATAATAATTCTTTTGTCGTAAAAGATGTAGAAGAAGCTATAGTAGATGCCTTAAAAAGGTTAATTTATCCAAGTGTAGAAAGAGAAATAAGAAGTGAACTAAAAGAAGAATCAGAAAAAAAAGCAATTCTTACTTTTCAAGATAATTTAGAACATTTACTTATGACAAAACCTATAAAGGATAAGGTTGTATTAGGATTTGACCCTGCATTTCGTACAGGCTGTAAATTAGCAGTATTAAACCCATATGGAGAAGTATTAAAAATAGAAACCATTTATCCACATGAACCTAAAAAAGAAACAGAAAAAAGTAAAAGCATTTTAAAAGAATTGATTGAAAAATATAAAGTCCAAATTATCGCGATAGGAAATGGAACTGCATCAAGAGAAAGTGAAATGTTCGTGGCAGATACAATCAAAGGTTTAAATGTTTTATATAATCTAGTAAGTGAGGCAGGAGCAAGTGTATATTCTGCAAGTCCATTAGCAATCGAGGAATTTCCAGATTTGACAGTAGAAAAAAGAAGTGCTATTTCAATTGGAAGAAGAGTTCAAGACCCTCTTTCAGAATTAGTAAAAATAGATCCAAAAAGTATTGGTGTAGGAGAGTATCAACATGATGTAAATCAAAAAGAACTTGGAAGCGCTTTAGACTTTACAGTATCTAAAATAGTAAATGAAATAGGAGTGAATATCAATACTGCAAGTAGTAGTATCTTAAAACATATTTCAGGACTTACTAAAAAAACAATCAATAGTATTCTAGATTTTAGAAAGAAAAAACCTTTTACTACGAGAGAAGAAGTAAAAAAACTTCCAGGCTTTACAGATAAAGTATTTGAACAATCAATTGGCTTTTTAAGAATAATAGATGGAGAAAATATTTTAGATAAAACAAGAATTCATCCAGAAAGTTATGAATTGACTAACAAAATTATTAAAGAATTAAATTTAGACTTAAAAGAATTTGGAACAGAAAAATTCTTAAATAAGTTATCAACTTGTAATATAACAGAACTAGCAAATAAAATGTCAAGTGATATTTATACAGTACAAGATATTGTAGAAGAATTACAAAATCCAGGGCAAGATTATCGAGATAAATTAGAAGACGTGATTTTAAAAAGTGATGTTTTAACCATCGAAGATTTAAAAGTTGGAATGGAGCTTTCTGGAACAGTAAGAAATGTGACTAGTTTTGGAGCATTTATTGATATAGGTCTTCATGATGATGGATTAGTGCATATTTCTAAAATGAGTAAAAGTTTTGTTAAAAATCCAAACGATATAGTATCAGTTGGAGATATCGTAACTGTTTATGTTATAAACATTGATTTAGAAAAAGAAAAAGTACAATTATCTCTTATAAAAGAATAAAAAAATCTTGACAGGGGGGGGGGTACATTGTGATAAAATCATCATAGGAAGCTATGGTGTTTTTATATGAAGTTAAAAAGATTTAAAGAGAAAAATAGAAAAAAAGAAAGTATGATATTATTTACTATTCTATGTATCTTACTAATAGGAGGTGTATTTTTTTATTCTTCTTTTGCCTTATTTGAAGTAAAAGAAGAGTTTAATGTGATAAAAGGAAATGTTGAAAACCCAGGAGATTTATACTTTGCTTATTATGTCGATGATGTAGTAACTACTAAGATGCCAAATAAGGATAGTGGATATACTTTATCCAGTAAGTCAAGTTGTACTAATGGAGTAACGATTTCTTTTGATGATGAGAATTGGACAGCTTTAGTAAATTACACCAATTATAAACAAGAAACAAGTTCTAGAACCAAATGTACTTTATATTTTGAAGAGGCATCAGATTATAAAAAATGCGTGGGTAAATATGGCGAGGATAGTATCAATTGTCAAGTCATAGCAAACACAGATACAACTGGAAAATGTCCAACTGTAAATGAGGATGGAATTATAAGTGTAAGTAATACAGAAGAAACGGAAGGTTATATTTGTAGTGCACCAGATGATTATGGAACAAGTTATTATTATAGAGGAGTCGTGAATAACAACTATGTGAAGTTTGGAGGATACTACTGGCAAATTCTAAGACTGAATGGAGATGGGTCAATAAGAATGATATATGCAGGAGATGCAAGTGTAATAGACTCTTTAGAAAATAAAGAAGAAGTATTATCTAGTGGTTATGATGATTCTGCTACAAAGTATAAAGAAGTGGGAACAAGTCCCTATAATTTATATTGGAAAAAAGATAATATAGAAGAATTTACAAAATCCTATATTTATTATGATAATGCTGGAATAGGATATATGTATGGAAATAGGGATGGCGGGATACAAGAAGCCAGTACAGAAGCTGGGAGGGCGACTCAAGATAAAAGCACAACTTGGTATTATGGAACCGAATATATTTATGATAAGACAAGTGATAGATTTAGGTTATCAGGAGAGATAAGAGGTGTACTTGGAAGTGAACTAAATAATAATATAATAGGCTTTTATACTTGCCGAAGTATAAATAAAACTGGAACATGCCAAGCATTAAGTCATGTAACTAGAGTGTCTATAGAAGAAAAAATGGATTACAACTCTGTCTATTATAAAAATATAACTTATGGAACAACAACTAAGGAGAAAGCTCAAACAAATACTAATGATAGTACAATAAAAGAGTATTTAGATAAATGGTATGAAAGTCATTTTAAAGATACTGAATATGAAAGATATTTAGCAGATACCTATTATTGTAATGATAGAAGTTTCAATAATGATAATTTAGAAAGTGAGTTTAGTCAGTTAGGCTATGGACCAGAGAAAACAGCTTATAAGTGGTATAGTAGTAATGCAATATCTCTTACATGTAAAGAGCAAAATGACCGATTTACAGTAAATGATGAAATAGTAGGTAATGGAGACTTAAAATATCCAATAGGCCTTATAAATAATGATGAAGTAGTTGTAGCTGGAGGCTATGATATAGAGAATAATAAGTATTACTTATATACAGGAAATAATTATTGGACTATGACACCAAATTATTTTAGTGGGTATAGCTCTTACATTAGAAATGTTTTTTCATCAGGTCATGCTTATTCTGATACACATGTATATGATGCAAGTAGCGTGCGTCCAGTAATAAATCTGCATGTGAATAGCCTAAAATTAGGAAGTGGAACCATAAATGACCCATGGAGAGTTAAATAACAATAATTGAAGTTTTGAATAGACTTCTTTCTTTTTTATTTAATAAAGACTTTTTTTAAGAAATTTGATACAATAAAAAAGAGTGATGGATATGAAAAATAAAAAAATATCTCTATATTATATATATCTTATAAGTATTTTATATATGGAATGTTTATTTAAAATTTTAGCAAGTAATAATATATTTACTTCAAACTGGATTTATACACTTTTTTTTGATAGTTTTCTCGCTTTTGCATTAACTATTTTAACTACCTTAGGAAAGAGAAAAAACAATCGTCGTGTATTAGTAGTATTTCTTTTAATACTTATTATTTGGTTTGGTGCAGAAATTATATTTAAAAATAGTTTTCATGTTTATTTTAGTTTAGCAACTACATTCTTTGCAGATCAAGCCGTATCTTTTGCAGGAAAAATAATAGAAATTTTATTTTCTAGTTTCTTTGTAATTTTGCTTTTGTTAATTCCTATTCTAGTTATTTTATTTGGAATAAAAATAATAGATACAGAAAGAAAAAATAAAAAACAAAAAATAATGTATATATCACTTGCCATAATTTCTTACTTGTTCTTTTTTGGATTTTTATTAGAAACAAAAGAAGAATATCATTCACCATATAACCTTTATATAGAGAAAAATAATAATTCTTTAAATAAAGAAACATTTGGAGTAATCCCATCTGTTTTTATAGAAATAAGTCATATGATATTTCAAAAAGACGAAAAAATTTATGAAGTAGATTTTGAAAAGGAAAAAGAAGATATGCCTGTAGTTTATGAAAAAAATATTTTAGAAATTCCTTTCGATGAAAAAATAAAAGAGGAAAAAGATGAAACGATTATAAAAATGCATGAAGTAATAAAAAATGATTTAGGGACTGATAAAAATGAATATACAGGTTTATTTAAAGATAAAAATTTAATTTTAATTATGGCAGAAAGTTTTAATTCTATTGCTGTAGATAAAAATCTTACACCGACACTTTATAAATTAACTCATGAAGGATTTATATTTGAAAATTTTTATTCTCCTGTAATATTAAGTACCATTGGAGGAGAATTTCAAGAATTAACAGGATTATATCCAAATCTTTCCATGTTATCTAACGTATGGAGAGAAGGAACAAACTATTTTCCGTTTGGATATGGAAACATTTTCAAAAAAGAAAATTACGAAACATTTGCTTATCATAATCACAAATATCATTTCCAAAATCGTGACAAATATTTAAATTCTTTAGGACTTTCAAATTATATAGGATGTGGTAATGGCTTAGAAACAAAAATAAATTGTAAAAATTGGCCAGAGAGCGATGTAGAAATGATGACATCAACAGTACTTGATTTTGTAGATAAAGAAAAATTTATGACTTATTATGTAACAGTAAGTGGACATATGAGTTATAATTTTAAAACAAATGCTATGGCAATAAAAAATCAAGATAAAGTTTCCCATCTTCCTTATAGTGAAGATATAAAAGCTTATTTAGCAACTCAAATAGAATTAGATAAAGCACTAGAAACTTTAATAAAGAAATTAGAAGAAAAAGGAAAACTAGATGATACAGTAATCGCGTTAGTAGCAGATCACTATCCTTACGATATTTCGCTAGAACACATCAATGAAATTGCATCTCCAAAAAAAGACGAAAAAATAGAAATAAATCGTAGTCATTTTATTTTATGGAATAATAATACACAATCAAAGAAAATAACAAAGGTAGGTGGGAACATGGATGTTTTACCAACAATATTAAATTTATTTGGAATGCCTTTTGATAGTCGTCTTATTATGGGAAGAGACTTATTAAGTGATTCACAAGGATTAGTAATTTTTGATGATTCTAGTTGGATGTCTGATAAAGGAACCTATTATGCAAATAAAAAAGAATTTATTCCAAAAAAAGAGGAAGAAATGGATTGGAATAGTTACGTAAATAAAATGAATCAAATAGTATCAAATAGAATAAATTTGAGCAAACTGATATTAGATAAAAATTATTATGAGAAAGTGTTAGGTGAATAAAAATGTGTGGAATTGCAGGTTTTATTGGAAAAGAAAAAAATAAAAAGAAAATATTAAAACAGATGACAGATAGTATTGCCCATCGTGGTCCAGATAAAGAAGGGTTTTATATAAAAGGAAATGTTGCATTAGGTCACAGAAGACTATCTATTATTGATATAGAAGGTGGCTCACAACCTATGCTAAATAAAGAAGAAAATCTAGTGGTTGTTTTTAATGGAGAAATTTATAATTACAAAGAATTAAAAGAAGAATTAAAAGACTATAAATTTCAAACATCATGCGATACAGAAATACTTTTAGCAGGTTATGAAAAATGGGGGACAGATTTACCAAATCATTTGCGAGGAATGTTTGCTTTTGCCATTTATGATACTTTAGAGAAAACACTTTTTTGTGCAAGAGATCATTTTGGGATAAAACCATTTTATTATTATCAAAATGAAGATACATTTTTGTTTGCGTCAGAAATAAAAGCGTTTCTAAAACATCCAAAATTTGAAAAAAAGTTTAACGAAAAAATCTTATCAAGCTATCTATCCTTTAGTTTTACACCAACGACAGAGACTTTTTTTGAAGGAGTAAAAAGACTAGATGCTGGACACTCCCTAATCGTAAAAGATGGTAAAATAGAAATAAAAAGATATTATGATTTAACTTTTAATGTCGAGAAAAAAGATTATGAAAAAACAGTCGAAGAAGTTGGAAAAATAATGGAAGATTCTGTAAATCATCATATGATAAGTGATGTAGAAGTAGGTTCCTTTTTATCAAGTGGAATTGATTCATCTTATATCGTGTCATTAGCAAAACCAGATAAAACATATACTGTAGGATATGATATAAAAAAATATAATGAAATAGATTATGCAAAAGATTTAGCAGAAAAATTAAATATTAAAAATACTTGTAAAAAAATTACCAAAAAAGAATATATGGAAAGTATTGAAAAAATCATGTATCACATGGATGAACCAGCAAGTGATCCAGCCGTAGTGGCACTTTATTTTGTCGCGAATTTAGCAAGCAAAGATTTAAAAGTAGTCCTATCAGGAGAAGGTGCAGATGAATTTTTTGGAGGATATAATTATTACAGAGAAGAAGTAGATTTTGCTTTTTATAATAAAATTCCCTTTTTTATTCGTCATGCTATTTCAAAATTCTGTTCCCTTCTTCCACCAGTAAGAGGAATAAACTTTTTTGTAAGAAGAGGAGAAAAATTAGAAGATTCTTATATTGGAGTAAATAAAGTTTGGAGCGAAAAAGAAGTAAAAAAATTATTAAAAATTCCTGTTACTTTAGAAAATAAAGAAATTACAAAATCTGTATATGAAGAATTTAAAGGAAAACCAAACATTATAAAAATGCAAGCGATTGATATTAACTTTTGGTTAATGAAAGATATTTTACAAAAAGCAGATCGAATGACAATGGCAAATAGTATTGAAGGAAGAGTTCCTTTTGTCGATAAAGAAGTTTTTAAAGTTTCTTCGACATTACCACTAGATTATAAAGTAACAAAAGAAAATACCAAAGTAGCCTTAAGAGATGCCGCGAAAAAAGTAATACCAAATGAATCTTATAAAAAGAAAAAACTAGGTTTTCCAGTACCAATAAGAGATTGGATGAAAGAAGAAGATGTATATAAAGAAATCCAAAAAACATTTACTTCGAAAACAGCAAAAAAATATTTTAATACAGACTATCTTTTAAAATTATTAGAAAATCATAAAAATGGTACAAAAGATAATTATCGAAAGGTTTGGAATGTATATTGCTTTTTAAAATGGTATAAAGTATTCTTTTAAAAAACTCATTGAAAAAATGAGTTTTTATTTTAACAAAGAAAAAAGAAACAATGTCATTTTTTGTCATTTCTAGTGCTCAAACAATATAAAGTTTGATATACTTATACTAGAGAGTAGGTGTCTTATGAAAACTATCCATTTTCTTTATGTATCAGTAATAAGTTTTTTATGTTTTTTCTTTTTAACTATTTTTATTATCAATGGAAATCAACTGTTTTTTGACTTACCATGTTACAATTTTTTATGTAAATTTTCCCTCACACCATTTTTAAAATTCATCACCGATTTTGGAAATGTTCATTATCTATTATTTTTTCTATTTTTAACCTTTTTTCTTTTTAAAAAGAAAAGTAAATGGAAATTTTTAGTATGTATGATGGTTTTAGAAGTAACAAGTAATATTCTTTTAAAAAACTTTTTTGCAAGACCAAGACCAAATGTCCTATGGCTTATTGAAGAGACAGGATTCTCTTTTCCAAGTGGACATATGATGGCTTCAACTATGTTTTATGGCTTATGTATTTACTTTCTTTTAGAATCAGATCAAAATAAACTGATTAAAATAATAGGCTCTCTTTTCTTTACACTTTTAATCCTTTTAATAGGTACCAGTAGAATTTATTTAGGTGTTCATTATACAAGTGACATTTTAGGAGGCTTTTTAATAAGTTTTTGCTTTTTAAATTTTGGAGTATTCTTTTACCGAAGTATGCATAATAACGAAAAAAATTCTATTTCCTAGAATTTTTTTTCTTTTTAAAATCCCATTTTTTTAATTGCAAATTGGGAAAAGCATGTATAATTCGTTTTTCAAATGTCTTTTTGGATTCTTCAATTTGCTTTTTTACAAGTTTAGTAATTCGCTCTGTTTCATCCAAAAAAAGTTGTCTTTTTAGTGTATCTTTACGGACTTGTTGGATATCTTTAATAATTTTAAAGGAAACAATGTTATCAACAATATAGATAATTCCCAAAAAAACTATCATAATCCATAAAGCAACATCAGGAATTTTTTCATACCACGAAAGAAAAAAGGGATTTAAAACATATAGAAGAAATAATCCAAAAAATCCAAAAGGAATCATTGTTTCCAAACAAATTCGACCATTGATATTAAATTTCCATTTTGTATAATCCCACCATCTGGTATGAAAAAGTATTTCTAAAAAATAACTTGTTGCATATTCTAAAATAGAACAAGATAAAACAATCATAATATAAAGAGTTACAGGATCATCTAAATATTTATGAAGTAAAATAGTCATGATGAGTGCTCCATAACCGTAAATAGGGCAATATGGACCTATTAAAAATCCTCGGTTAATAAAACGTTTTTTCTCAACAAGCTTACAAATAACTTCCAAACACCATCCCAAAAAAGCATAAGTAAAAAAAAGTAAAATTAAAATTCCAACATTTCTCATTCTATCACATCCTAAATTCATTATAACTTGATTGTAAAGGAATAGTCAATTTTTCTTTTTTGTTGGTTTAAAAATAAGAAAAAGCGTGTATAATAAAGTATATATATGAAAGGATGATAGTATGAAAAAGAAAACTATGGCAGCATTATTAGGAGGAGCAGCAGTAGGAGCAGGTCTTGGTATTTTATTCGCCCCAAAAAGTGGAGCGGAAACAAGAAGAGAATTAAAAGAAAAATTAGATGAGTTAAAAAATAAAGTAAAAGATGTAGATTTAGACGATGTGAAAAAGTACGTTGTTGAAAAAACAGAAGAAATTGAAACTGCACTAAAAGATTTAGACAAAGAAAAAGTAATAAAAATAGCGAAACAAAAAGCAAAAGAAATTGAAAAAAGTGCCAAAGACTTAGTAACTTATGTAAAAGATAAAGGAGAACCTATACTTCTAGAAGCAGCAGATGCTGTAAGAGAAAAAGCTATTGCTGTAACAAAAAATGTATTAAACAAATTAGAAAATTAATTTGCATTATAAATAGAAATATAGTATAGTAAACAAAAAAAGAAGTGATACATTTGGTATTGCTTCTTTTTTAATCAGAAAAAGAGGTAAAAAAATATGAAAGAAAGCATTTCAGTAAAATATGAATATGCTAAACAAATGTTAAAAACAGAATTAGAAATACTAATTCATTCATTTGAACAAAAGCATGGTTACATGCCAGTAGAACATATAAAATCAAGAATTAAATCTATTCAAAGTATCGAAAGAAAGCTAGAAAAAAAAGGCTATCCATTTACAAAAGAAAATATAGAAAAACATGTATCAGATATCATCGGATTTCGAATAGTTGTTTCCTTTATATCAGATGTATATGATATTGTATCTTTAATCACTCATTCTCCAAATATTATCCTTAAAGAAAGAAAAGATTATATTACTACACCAAAAGAATCAGGCTATTCAAGTTATCATTTAATCGTATTAGTGCCTATATATTTAGAAAATGTAATAGAATATGTAGAAGCTGAAATTCAAGTAAGAACAGTAGCTATGGATTTTTGGGCAAGTTTAGACCATAAAATTCGTTATAAGTTTAAAGAAGGAATACCAGAGGAAGTAAAAAAAGAAATGGAATCTTACGCGAAAGATATTCAAGATTTAGATAAAAAAATGTATTATATGAATCAAATTATGAGTAAATATCAATAAGGATTATTTTATGACAGAAAAAGAAATAGAAAAATTATTAAATTGGTATTCCAAAAACAAAAGGGACCTTCCTTGGAGACACACAAAAGATTCTTATAAAATATGGATTTCTGAAATTATGTTACAACAAACGAGAGTAGAAGCTGTAAAGTTATATTATGAAAGATTTTTAAGTGCTTTGCCAACAATTAAGGATTTAGCAAAAGTAAAAGAAGATGTATTGTTAAAATTATGGGAAGGGTTAGGCTACTATAGTCGCGCAAAGAATTTAAAAAAATGTGCAGAAAAAGTAATAGAATTAGGTTTAAAGGAATTGCCACAAGAAAAAGAAGAAATTGAAAAACTCCCAGGAATAGGTCCTTATACAGCAGGAGCTATTCTTTCTATTGCTTATAATGCTTGTACTCCAGCAATAGATGGAAATGTTTTAAGAATACTTTCAAGAATTCATGAGGATAATCGAGATTTATTAAAAAAATCAGTAAAAGAAGAATATGAAACAAAATTAAAAAAATTTATGACCAAAGAAAATGCTCGTGACTTTACAGAAAGCTTAATTGAATTAGGGGCTTTAGTATGTGTACCAAATGGCCAACCAAAATGCGAAATTTGTCCTTTTTTGACAGTATGTAAAAGTAAAGAACATAATACATTTATGAATTATCCTGTAAAGAAAGAAAAGAAAAAACGTAAAGTAGAAGAAAAGACTGTCTATATATTGACATATGATAAAAAATATGTTGTCAAAAAAAGGGGACAAAATGGCTTATTAAAAGGGCTTTATGAGCTTCCGAATATTGACAAAAAAATGTCAAAGATAGAATTGAAAAACTATTTAAAAGAACAAAATTATCAAATAAACCAAATAGAAGAATTAAAAGAGGAAAAACATATCTTTTCTCATATTGAATGGCACATGAAACCATATGTCGTTATTTTAAAACAAATTTCAAATGATCCTTTTTATAGCAAAGAAGAAATAGAAGAAAAGTATTCATTACCAACAGCATTTAAAAAAATATTTCAAAAAATAAAAGAATAAAAATCTTTAATTTTCTGCTTTCTTTTGTTATAATTGTCCTACAAGAAAGAAGAGGATAATATGGATTTTATAGTAAGTGCTATCGAAGGAGTTTGTATGGCTCTTGCAGACAGTGTTCCAGGAGTATCTGGTGGCACAATTGCATTTATTTTAGGTTTTTATGATAAATTTATAAATTCTTTAGATAGTTTGATGTTTGGAAAAAAGAAAGAAAAATTAGAAGCTTTAAAATTTTTACTAAAATTAGGGATTGGTTGGATTATTGGTATGGTTTTAGCTGTATTAGTTCTAACAAATCTATTTGAAACACATATCTATGAAGTAAGTTCAGTTTTTCTTGGATTTATTATATTCTCCATTCCTTTAATCATGAAAGAAGAAAAAGAAAGTTTAAAAGGAAAGTATCAAAATATATTTTTTCTTCTTTTAGGAATTTTAGTCGTCGCAGCAATTACTTACTTTAACCCTATGAGTGGAAATGAATCTATCATGGATATTACAAATTTAACTTTTGGTTTAGGTATCTACATTTTTGTAGCTGGAATGATTGCAATATCCGCAATGGTTTTACCAGGAATATCAGGTTCAACATTACTTTTGATTTTTGGCCTTTATATTCCAATCGTGACAGCTGTAAAAGAATTTTTACATTTAAATATCAGTTATTTACCTGTGTTAATGATTTTTGGTTTTGGGGTTTTAACAGGTATAGTATCAGTAATTCGCTTGATTAAAATTGCCCTAAAAAAATATCGAAGTGCTACGATGTATGCAATATTAGGTCTAATGATAGGTTCATTATATGCTATAGTAATGGGACCAACAACACTAAAAATACCTCATGACCCAATGAGTTTTGAAACATTCTCCATTTTATTCTTTTTCTTAGGAGGAATCATAATAGTAGGAATGGAAACAGGAAAAAAATATTTAGAACAAAAAAATAAAAAAGGAGCATAAAATATGGCAATTACCGTGACAAAAGAGGAAGTATTAAAAGAAATATGGGAAAGAAAAAATGAGAGGATTCATTTTATTTTTGAAGAGGAAATAAATGGTTGTCACATTACATTTTGTAATCAAGAAAATGAAATTACATTTTATGGTATAGTAAATCAAAACATGGGATTAGAATTAGTATTAAATTTTTTCCAAAAAGAAGAAAATTTTCAACTAGAACCTCATGTAGATACTATTAAAGTTACAAAAGAAAACCGACCAATCGCATTTATTCGTCGTAAAAATAATGGTTATGTGGTAAAAGAACAAGACCACATCGTGGAACAATTACTTTTGGCTTTATTAGAAATAATGAGTAATGAATTAAATGAAACGGAAGTAATAAGAAAAGAAAATGGCATTACTTTCGATAGTTCATTTAGGTCGTTTACAGTTTCAAATACTTTAGAAAACAAAGAAAGAATGAAATATCTTATTACAGAATACTTAAAAAGTCATCCAAACATTCATCCAACAGAAGAAAAAACATCTTATAGAGCAGGAAATATAACGTTTATAAAACAAGGTCTTGGTTTGAAAAAAACTGGAGAAGATGGAAGTAGCATTCTCTCAAGATATTGTGAACAAGAACAAAGTTCTTTAATTTGGTCAATATTTCAAGAAGTAAAAGAACAAGAACAAAGAAAATTATTGACAAAAAAAGAAGGCTAGATATTAAAAAATATTGCCTTTTTTTGTTGCAAAAAAAAAGATTTTAGTAAAAAAAGAAAAAGGGTGTAGTATAATGAATACGAAGGAGTGTGTATATGTTAAAAATACAAAATGTAAAAAAACGTTTTATAAGAGTAAATGAAAAAAAACAAAAAGAAGAATTTTGGGCAGATAAAGATATTTCTTTTGAAGCAAAAGATGGAACTATTATTGGAATATTAGGACCAAATGGAGCAGGAAAAACAACACTTTTAAGAATGATTGCAGGAATTTTAGAGCCAACAAATGGTAGTATTGAATTTGATGGTTTAAATTTTAAAGAAAATGAGATTGAAATAAAAAAGAATCTAGCTTATTTATCTGGAAATACCAAAATATATCAAACGTTAACAACTTATGAATTATTAAAAATGTGCTGTGATTTTTATGGAGTAGAAAATCATCTAGCCAAAAAAAGAATCGAACAAATCGCGACTAATTTGGAAATGAATTCATTTTTATACAATAAAATTGGGAAATTATCAACTGGTCAAATGCAAAGAGTAAATATTGCAAGATGTTTAGTTCATGATCCAAAATATTATATTTTAGATGAAGCAACAAGTGGTTTAGATATTATATCAAGCCAAATTATTTTAGATTTCATCAAAAAAGAAAAAGAGCGCGGAAAAACAATTTTATATTCTACGCATTACATGGAAGAGGCAGAAAACATTTGTGATGAAGTAATAATGATACATAAAGGAAATATCATAAAAAAAGGAACCCCTGAAAGTATTTTAAAAGATACAAAAACTTCTAATTTAAGAGATGCATTTTTCAAATTGATAGAAGGTGAACAAAATGAAAAATAATTTAAAAAATATATTTAAAAAAGAAATTAGAGAAATGTTTCGAGATAAAAAATCTTTATCTATGATGCTTATAATTCCATTGATGATTCCTTTACTAGTACTTGGTATGTCTGCACTATTTGAAATGCAATTAAATAAACCAATAGAACAATATAATAAAATAGGATTTGCTTATGAATTAAGTGAAGTAGAACAAAATATTTTAAAAGAAATGAACATAGATTATCAAATAAAAACACTAGAAGAATTAGAAGAATCCTATAAAAGAAATGAAATCAATCTTTATGTAAAAAAAATAAATAATACTTATGAACTTCATGGAAATGATAAAGAAAGTACGACTTTTGCAAAGAACTTAATAGATAGTTACTTTAATGTTTATAAAGAATATTTACAACAAGAATACTTAAATAAAAATAATATAAATCCAACAGATATTTTACAAATTATCAATGTAGAAAATAAGATAGTAGAAGAAGAAACTTATTTTGCAAATTACATTACAAACTATGCATTTTTATTTATTGTCATGGCAATTACAGTATCTGCTACTTATCCTGCAACTGACTCGACCGCTGGAGAAAAAGAAAGAGGAACACTAGAAACATTACTTACTTTTCCAATTCGCAGTAAAGACATAATTCTTGGAAAATTTTTAAGTGTATCACTATCAAGTATTATAACAGGTTTTATTAGTTTAATTTTAACTATTATATCTCTTATTTTAGCAGGAAAGATGTTTAAAATCTATGAGGGAATAGATTTAATGTTACCTCCAACAAGTCTTCTTTTTGCAAGTATAGTAATATTATGTTATTCATTTTTAATTAGTGGTCTATGTATATCAATAGCATCTCGCCAAAAGTCTTTTAAAGAAGCACAGAGTGCACTTACACCTTTAACATTTATTTCCTTTTTTCCAGGAATGATTGCCTTCATGATAAATTTAGAAACTACACCAGTTCTTTCCTGTGTACCATTTTTAAATTTTACGTTACTTTTTACTGATATCACAAATAATAATGCAAATATATTAAATATAATTCTTATGTTGATTTCTACATTTATTGTTATCACACTAGTTTTAACCATTATTATAAAACAATATAAAAGTGAAAATGTCTTGTTTAAAAGTTAGAGGTTTTGAATGTCAAAAAAAAGGTTAGTGATAGGAATTATCATTCTTTGTGGCATATTATTAGTAAAAATTGCTTACGATATAAACTTAATTCCTCATAAAAAGTACTACAATGATTATTTTCAAATTGAAACAATAAAAAGTAAAACAGACAAAGATAATGATGGCATAAATGATCAATTAGATATATTAGAAAACACAAAAAAATATTTAAGTACAAAACCAAAATATAAAAGCGTATATTATGCTACAGGTTATCCATCAGATGAATATGGAGTATGTACTGATGTTGTCGCATTTGCACTTTTAAATGCTGGGTATGATATAAAAGAACTTTTAAATAATGATGTAATAAACTATCAAGAGGAATATGAAATAGATATAATTGATAAAAATATTGATTTTCGAAGAGTAAGTAATTTAAATACTTATTTAAAAAGAAATGCCATTTCACTTACCTTAGATATAACGGATATAAAAAATTGGCAAGGAGGAGATATAGTTGTATTTTCTCGTCACATTGGTATAATAAGTGATGCAAGAAATAAAAAAGGAATTCCTTTCGTTTTTCATCATGCTTATAAAAACCAAATTAGTTATGAAGAAGATATATTAGAAAGAGAAGAAAAAAACATCATAGGACATTATCGAATGAGTAAATAAAAAAGAGAGAAGGAAAAAAGATGAACAAAACAAAAAAATTAGTATGGGGGCTTTGCTTTATTTTAATAGGAGTGATTTTAGGATTAAACACGTTAAATATTTTAGATTTTAATATTTTCTTTAAAGGATGGTGGACATTATTTATTATAATACCTTCTTTAGTTGGGTTGTGGGAAAAAGAATTTTTCGGTAATATTATTGGCTTATTGATTGGAGTATCTTTATTATCTGCATCTCAAGGATGGATTAGTTATGGCACAATCGCGAAACTTATTTTTCCAGTTACATTAGTAATAATTGGTATTTCCATAATCATAAAAGAAAGTTTCAAAAATAACGAATTAAAAAAAATAAAAATAGACGAAAGTAACCCAATTACTGCAATCTTTTCAAGTCAAAGAATAACTCCTACAAATGAATACAAAGGAAACAATGTGGAAGCTATTTTTGGAAGTATTGAATTAGATTTAAGAGAAGCAAAAATAAATAAAGAAAGTTTAATAAAAATAAGTGCTATTTTTGGTGGAGTTACAGTTTTATTACCTACTGATGTGTGTGTAAAAGTGACTAGAACTGCTATTTTTGGTGGTATTGATAATAAAGTAAAAGAAAAGGAAGACAAGAAAAAAACTATCTATATTGACGCAACAGCAGTCTTTGGTGGAGTGGAAATCAAATGAATAGTTTCGAAAAGACTGTAAAAGCTTGTGCAATCGGACTTGCATTTTTCATAATATTAACAATCATGAGTGGCATTGCCTTTGGTTTTTCTTTTCTAGCTCATTTTTTTGGAGAAAGTGAACCATCAAAATCTTTAGAAAAATATGAAGGAAATTTTTTAAATGTAACTCATTTAAAATTAGATTTAATATCAGCTAATGTAACAATAGTATCTGGAGACAAATTCCAAATTGAATCTAGTAGTTTAGAAGATAAAATAACAATAAAAAATCAAAATGGGTTTTTAAAAATAGAAGAAAAAAATCATTGGGGCTGGAATAATGATTTAGAAACTATTCACATTACTATTCCAAATAAAGAACAAATAAGAGAAATAAGTATAGATTCTGGAGCAGGAAAAGTAAATCTCCAAAATATTTTGATTGAAAAACTAGAATTAGAACAAGGAGCTGGCATAATTTCTATTGAAAATTCTCAATTTCAGACTACAAAAATAAGTGGTGGAGCAGGGAAAATAGAAATAAAAAATTCTCATGTAAATGATTTAAAATTACAAGCAGGAGCAGGAGAAGTAAATATTAGAAGCAAAATTACAGGAGAGAGTAAAATAGAATGTGGAGTAGGTAAAGTTTCTATTGATGTTTTAAATAATCAAGAAGATTACACTCTGAAAATAGAAAGAGGAATCGGTTCAGTTCATATAAATAATGAGAAAATAGAACAAGATAAAATAATTGGAAATGGGTCTCACTTATTAAAAATTGAAGGTGGGATTGGTAGTTTTGAATTAAACTTTACTAATTAAAGAAAATAAATAAGAAATGATGATTAGTCATTTCTTATTTTTCGTTTTCATGAATTAACCCTTTATAATATTTCCAAGCTAAATTACGAAAGGCAAGTTTACTAATTAAATCTTCACTAAGAACTCCATCAGCAATCGCTTGTTTAATTTCTTTTATACTTTCTTCATAATCAGTAGTAATAATTAAATCATTTCCAGCTAAAATAGCTTTAACAGTTTTATTATCAATAGTATTAGTAGCCCCCATCGCGATATCATCAGTAATAATAATTCCTGTAAAGTCTAAACGATTTCGAAGGACATTATGAACCGCAGAAGATAAAGAAGCTGGTTGATTTGGATCTATACTAGTAACAGTATTATGACTCACTAAAACTGCTTCAGCACCAGCATGGATACCATTTTCAAAAGGGGGAATGTCGTTTTTCAATAAATCGTCAAATGTTCTACTATCTGTAGTACCAGATGTATGAGTATCAGGGTTATTTCCATATCCAGGGAAATGTTTAAGTGTATAAGAAACACCAGTACCTTTAGATGCTTCAATCACAGTTTTAGCATAAGTATTTGTTAAATCAGTACTTTTTCCAAAACTTCTTTCATACATATAATCATTTGGATTAGTAGATACATCTACTACAGGGGCTAAATTTAAATTAAGACCTAAATTATATAAAATTTTACTTTTATTTTTGGTATCTTCAGAAATTTTTGGAAACCCTCCTAAATCATAAAGTTCTTTAGAAGATAAAAATTTTGTGGAAACTAAATTAGGATTACTACTAACTCTAACGATTTTTCCACCTTCTTCATCAACCGCAGTTAAAAGGGGAATTGTACTTTCATCTTGTAATTTTTTTATCATATTTTTTACTTCTTGTTCTGTTTTATTTTTAAAATCTTTCTCAAAAAAAACAAATCCACCAAAACTATATGCTTTTAAATGTTCAGTAGCATTAAAACTAGGATAGCGAACTAAAAGTAATTGTCCAATTTTATCTGATAAAGACATAGTTTGTACTTTTTTATAAGCTTCTTTATAAAAAGCTTTAAATATTCCATTGTCTTGCCAATCTAAAGGAATACCATCAATAGTTTTAGAAGTAGTAGTAATATTTACGACTTTATTTTCTTGTCTTTCACTATCTTTATTTAAAATACCAAAATATTCTAATAAAATAGAATCGCCAACATTTAAAGAAAAATTTGAGTTAGAAAAGGTATATATAATTTGATTTTTATCTTGAACAGAAATATATTCTTTATTGACAGATAAAACAGTTCCTTCTATTTGATTTTTAATTTCGGGTTGTGTTTCTTCTAATTTGTCATATTCTCCAATCCAAATAAAACTTAAAATACCAATTATAAAAAGTAATGCAAAAGAAAAAATTCCAATATTTTTTTTATCCATAAATCATAGCTCCTTTGTAAAAGTGTATTCATAAAAAAAGGAAATAGAATAACATCTACTTATTATTATAAACCTTTTTACTTGTAAAAAGAAAAATTACTTTGTCTAAAATTGTAATAAAAATATACTTGCATTTATTTCAAGATTTTGATATATTATAAAAGCAATGCAGGTGTGGTTCAGTGGCTAGAATGCGACCTTGCCAAGGTTGAGACGGGAGTTCGATTCTCCTCACTTGCTCCATTGAGGTTTAAACTCGCACACCTATTTAGGAAGTGTGAGTTTTTTATTTATAAAACAAGTTCATAGTATTTGATATTATGGGCTTTTTTCATTGTTAAAAGGAGTTGATGAATATTTATGAAAACGACCATAGAAAATCTAGAATTCCCTAGTGATATCAAGAAAAGACTAAAAATGAAAGTTAGTACAACCAACCTTAACATTGAATTTTTATCGGGTCATATCATCAAATTTAATCAAACGAACATAAGTGTAAGAGAACCACACAGAATTATTGTTAGTAATTCCAAAAATACTCTAATAGCACTACTATATGATGATATAGAGAAAGTTTACTTGCCTAGAGAAAATGCTATTGTATCATTTACTAAATATGTTTCTATATTAAATACAATGAATAAAATGTATCAAAATTAGATTTAATTTATACTAAAAATGTACTATTTTTATACTAATTTTTGTATTGTAATTAGACTAATAACAATGATACAATGGTATTGTATTGAAAATTCATCGATACTCATAGAATTGCAACTTTTTTGCATACTTTTTGCAACAATTTTGCAAGAAATTTGCATCTTTTTTGCCTAGACATTGCAAGAAACAAGTGATACTATGATAAAGTATTGAGAAAAGTATCAATACAAGAGTATCCATACTTCTCAAATTCTTCCCAAAAATTACTCAAAATTTACCCATTTTTTACCTAGACTTTGCTTATATCTAGTGCTAAACTGGGTATGATAGATAAAAATTCTATCGAAAAAGGGTTATTTATTTTTACTCATTTAATTTATTTGGTAGTTTATTTTCTGCTCTAACCCTTATAAAATAAGGAAATGATAAGAAATTCGTACAACCAAAAATACAATTAAATTTGCTACTGACAAGACAACAAACATTAAGTAAAATAGTATATGATAGAAAATCATTCTATCAAAATACTTCTAACATTATATTTTTAGTTTATTTGACACAAGGGAATATTCTCTCTTGTGTTTTTTCGTTTTAAAAAAATAGAAAGGAATGTGATAATTTGAAACAAGAAGAAACTGAAATTATTTGTGGTCTATACCCTCGTGTGCCGTTGTAATACATAGGCAGACACATTATCTTCTTTTTCTTCTAGTTCTTGTTTCGTTATCGTAAAACCATATTTTCCAAAGTTAGTACCAATATCCAGTTTCCCATTAGGTAGATTTTCATTGATTAAATTGCCAGTTTTTAAAATAAATTTAATCTTGTAAAAATCTTCATCTCCATTTTCTAACTTTTCGCCAATGATAATTTTATCTACTAAACTATTGAAGACTTCTTCATTAAATTTGGTAAGACCTTTATATTGTTTTAGAGTATTGGATATTTTATCAATTTGCTCTAGTTTTTGTTTTCTAGTATTTTCTATATTTTCAGTATCTTTTAGTTGTTGCTCATATTCTTTAATCTTGTCAGAAATTTCAATATTTTTGTGATTTAGTATTTCTTTTGAAATAGAGCCATCAAGTTGTAAATCTATTAAATTAGATAACTTATTTTCTAGTTTAGAGATTTCTTCTAGTATCTTCTTTTGATTGTGATTATCTTGATTTTCATTGATAACTTCATTTACTTTCTTCATAAATGAATTGATGTATTTTTCATTATCTTGAAATAGTTTGTTGTAAGCAATTACAAATATATCTTCTAATTCTTCTTGTTTATAATGAATTAAGTTAGAACAATCAATTTTATTTCTATGACTTCTACATATCCAATAAGCAACCTCTTTGTCATTACTTTTGATTTTATAAGAACGTCTGATAAATCGTTCACCACATAACCCACAAAAGATTTTACTACTAAATGGATACTTTCTACTAAATTTATCTCTATTTCCATCAGGTTTGATAATTTTACTTCTAATATTAAGTATTTCTTGGCATTTATCCCATAGTTCACGAGAGATAATTGGCTCATGATGATTAGAAGTAAAGTATTGTTCTTTTTCCCCATAATTAACTTTCTTTTTGTGAGTTAAAACATTTTCAGTATAATACTTTCCTGTTTTTAAATCTCCTGCATATTTTTCATTTATGATTATTCTTCGTACTGACGCGTGACACCATTTTAAATTAGATGGACTAGGTATTTCTAGACTATTCAAGTTAAGTGCTATTGTTCTAAAACCTACACCTTTAGAATATTCTTCAAAAATGTAAGTTACTATATCTTTCTTACTTTCATCAGGATAGATAATGTCTTTTTCTTTATCATATAAGTAACCAAATGGAGCATACTTTCCAACCAATTCTCCACGTTTCATTTTCATTCTTACACCAGCTTTGACATTTTCTGATATTGATTCACTTTCAGCTTGAGCAAAAGCACTATATAAAGTCAAAAATAGTTCATTAGATAAACCTAGAGTATGAATGTTTTCTTTTTCAAAATAAACATCTACATTATGCTCACGAAGTAGTCTTACACAATTTAAAGTATCAACCGTATTACGAGCAAATCTTGATATAGACTTGGCTAGTATTAAATCAATTTTACCATTTAAAGCATCACTCATCATCCGATTAAATTGTTCTCTTTTTTTAGTCTGTGTACCAGTGATACCTTCATCAGCATAAATTCCTACAAATTCATAGTCAGGATTTTCTTCAATCATATTTTTATAATGGATTCGTTGTGAGTCATAACTTGTTTTCTGATCTTCGTTATCTGTACTAACACGACAATAAGCACAAGTACGAATTAATTTATATTTTACATTTCCTTTTAAGCACATTGTTTTAGAAGTTGGTGCTATTACTTCAACTTTATTATTCATTTATTCCTTTCTATAATTGTTGAATCAATAGCATATTTCAAATATTTTATTTACGCAAAACTATACTTTGAATTGTTTAATTTGTTATATTCTGCATATTCATTTTCAATTTTATTTTTGATTATTTTATATTCGTTATCATCAATTAAATTATTATCTTTGATAAATTCTAGCATAGCAATTTCTACTACATAAGTTTTTAGATGTTCGCACTTTTTATCACTTCTTTCCATTTAATTATTACCCCCTTTAAATTCTTAAACAATTCTTATCATAGTCATGCACCAACTTTCTAAAATAATCTTAAAGAAATTATAACGCGCTTGTTCAATTTACACAGCCCTACAAACAAAAAAAGATAACTAAATCATAGCTATCAAAATTACAAAAATATGAAAAATAATGGCCGAAGTTATGGCCATAGAAATACTCTCTTTTAAAAAATAATCAAAACAAAATAAAAGCAGGATAAACCTGTTTACAAACAACTAGCCAGT
>CANSRG010000015.1 GCA_947649355.1 uncultured Mycoplasmatota bacterium
CGTCCGTAAACTCTACTTTAAAACATCCAACAGTTAAACTATTTTCTCCAGTTTGTACATGTGTCACTTGCCAGATGGCATAACTCGCTCCAACTACACAAAATATTCCTATTAGTATTCCTACTACCAATAATACTTTTTTCTTTTTCATATTAACCAACTTCCTTTTCTCTAGTATGCTCCTATTCTTTTATATGATACTATTGTAACACAAGAAAATATATTTTACTATCTTTTTGTTGTATTCTTTTCTTGTTTTATTCTCTTAACTATTGTACCATTATACCCCCCCCCCTAAGTCAATTTACATTTCCTTGACACTTTAGATAAAATTATCATAAAAAAGTTGTTGATGTATATTTATCAACAACTTAAGTTTTGTCTTAATTTCATAAATATTTCTAAATGAATATATTCGTCTTCTAAAATTCTTTTCAAGATATTTTCAATATATTTATCCTCTATTACAGTTAAGGCTAATTGATAATTTCTAATATTTGTTTTTTCTGAGGCAATATTTACATCTAATATTGTTTTTAGATCCATATCATAGTAAACATAGTCTGCATTCCAATAGTTTTCTTTACAATATTTAGAATCTATATACATTGGCATTTGACCCAATTTATAAATTAGTTCTCCAAGTATTTTTAAATGGTGCATTTCTACTTCGGCAATATCTTTTAATATTTTTTTTATTTTTTCTTCTTCTAGAATAAAAGTTTGATAAGAATATTGCAAGATTACTGTTAATTCACTTTCATTTGAAGCATAGATATGACTTAAGATATTTGCGATTTGTTTCGATTTTTTTTCTACCTTTATTTCTGGATAAGGTTTATTTGATTTACAATTCATTTTCTCACCTAGTTCATTCTATGTGATTTTTTTTGTTTCATACAAAAAAGAAGATTATTCTAAATAATAATCCCTCTTTTCTTTTTTATATTTTTTTATATTTTTTTATATTTTTTTATAAATGTCTTTTATTTTCTTTCTAGGACTACAAGTAATTTTTGTTTCTTCTTTATAATACCCTGCTCCTAAGAATATAGCTATTCTTTCATTTTGAGGAATATCTAAAATTCTTTTTAATTTTTCTTCTTCCTTACTTTTATTTCCAAATTGGACAAAGCAAGAGCCGATTCCTTTAGAATGTAGAGCATTTACAAAATTCATGGATACTAATCCTGCATTTAACCATCCTTGGTTTCTTTCACCTACAAAATAATTTGCATTTACATCAAAAGTTATCACAAAAATATTACTACTATTATAATCAAATCCACTAAAACCTTGTCCTATTTTAAAAATGTATTCTTTTTTTTCTTGGTTTTCTATGTAATATATTTTTATCATTTGTCTATTGCAGGCAGTTGGAGTTTTTAAAGCCATTTGAACCGCATGCTCTATATCCTCTTGTTTTAGCTCTTTTTTTTCGTATTCCCTAACAGAATGTCTTGAAGATAAAAAATTTTCATAATCAATTTTTCCTTCTTCAAATTTTTTCTTTTCAATTATTTTACTACCTATTTCTATTTTTTCTATGGTTTCATATTCTTTTAAATACGCTTTTACTAATTTATATTCTTCTTTATCCATCCAGTTATTTTCTTCATATATTTTGGCATACTCTCTTAGGGAATTTAATCCTACTATGTAACTATAACTTTTAAAATCCTTTGTTTTCTCTTTTAATTTTTCTAATAATTCTATCAAATCTTTTACTTTTGATATCCCAAAGCATCTTAATTTTGTATTCGATAAACCTTTTTCGATACCATGTGATAATAATAATATTCTATATTCCACTTTATTTTTTGTATTTATTATACTTGAATTATTTTTTTTAAATATTTTATAATCATAACGATATTCTTTTTTTAATAAAAACATGTTTCTTACCCGGTTTATTCCAGGTATTTTTTTTATAGTATTCTTTATTTGTTCTGTCATTTGCTACTCCTTATGTGTAATTTTTTTCTCCATTTTTTTATGAAGCCTTTTTCATAATCATTCATTACCCCAAAAAAGGCAATCAAAGTATACAATATGGTATAGATTATTCCATATTTTAAAATACTTGCTATTTCATTTAAATTTAAGCTATTTTTTATCCAAATTATTATGAGGAATGGAAGGATAAGTGGAACAAACATTTTTACAATATTTTTCCAAAACTCTATTATATCAAGTTTTATACTTTTTTTATAATAGATATTCATTATTATTATATTACATATTATTAGTGAAAGACAAGTTCCTAATGCTGCTCCTCTTGCTCCCCATTTCATAGCAAAAATGATACTTATTCCTGTATTTATTAGTGCCATTATGAAAGAAGAGATAGCTTTAAATTTGTATTTGTTCATGGCTTGCATAATGCTAATTCCTAGATTTTGAATTAACGGAATGCAAACAGGAATGATTAGTAATAATGAAACATAATATGCTTCTTCAAATTCTTTTCCAGCCCATAATATAATAAATTCTTTTCCAAACAATACTAAACAAGAAACCATAAAAAAGATGATATAAAACTGCACTCTTCCTATTTTAATAAACTCTCTTGTTAATTCTTCTTTTGTTGCTTTATTAGAAATCATCTTAGACATTTTCGCTAAAAAAACTCCACTTATAGCTGTAGATAGATTCATAAATAATTGATTTAAGGTGCTTGCTACAGAATAAATGGATACAGCAATGGTTCCTGATACTGCGCCTAGTATAAATTGATCGACAGACCAATTTACTTTATCCACAATAATTCCTAAAAATATCCAAATAGAATATCCTAATATAGTTTTAAATAATATTTTATCAAACCCTTTAAACTTAGGATTTCTTTTTAATTTCTTTTTGCAATATATATAATTTGAAAATACTACTACTGCATTTACAATGGTAATTATAATACACATGGTAATGGATTTAAATCCTAAAAATAAAAGAGGAATCATCAAAATTGGTTTTAATATAGCACTTAAAATTGCTATAATTTTTTGAAATGTAAATTTTTCATAAGCACTTATAATAGAATTATAAATACTAAAAGAAAAAGATAAAAATAAATTGAAGGAAAGTATCAGCATCATGATTTTCATTTTTTCTATTTCATATGGAGTCATTGTTTTTGAAAAAATATTTTCTACAAAAAAGAATAACAATATGGCTAATAATGCTGCAGCTACTCCAAGAATGAAAAAGACTATTTTAAACATTCCATGTAATTTTTCTTCTTCTTCTTTTTTATTTTGAGCTCGATATTTTGCCGTGTATACAATAATAGCATTTCCAAATCCAAAGTCTAAGACAGTTAAATATCCAATGATACTTGCTACAAGAGAATATAATCCATATTCGCTTTGACTTAACATTTTAATTAGTAATGGGGTATAAATTAACTGAATTAAAGTATTTACTATTATAGAAACATAGGATAGGAATGCCCCTTTTTTTCTTTCACTACTATCACTCATAAAAATATCCTTCTTTCTATATTACTTCTTATGTTTTACAATTGATTCTATAAATTCGATACTTTTTTTTCTTTCGGTTTCTAAAATTTCATTTACCTTTTTATAATCAATTTTTGTTGTTTCTTTTTCTAATAATTTCTCGATTTCTTCTTCTTTTATAATTCGGTCTGTGAGTCCTAATATTTTTAAAAGGTCATAGATTCTAGAATTCATTTTTGAACGGGTTATTACATAAAAATCTTTTTGATAAATAATCGAAAAAACCATTCCGTGAAAAGAATTTGTAATGATTGTATCTCCATTTGCGATGGCTTCTATAAACTCTAAAGGACCAAAGCTATTTTCTACTTTTTTTGTATTTTTAAAACGTTTTTTATAAAAAATTTCTATGATTTTTTTTCCATTTTCCTTGGCAAATTCGTCAATGCTTTTATTACAAGACTCGCTCATTCCTAATGTATATACTAAAATATAATTTCTTTGATTGTATTTCTTTTTTATCATAGAGTCCCAAACAGTTTTATTGATTAGTAAAGTTGGATCTAATACTTGAGTGACATTTAATGAATAGTTTTCTTCTAAGTATTCTTTGGATGAGGTTTCTCTTACAGATATTTTTTCAAAATCCTTTAACAATTCTATTATTTTTTCTTCTTTCTCGTGATCTAGAACTTCTTCCCCTACACTTGCTGCATAAGAACATTTTCTTTGTTTGTCTTGTACAAAATGTAAGTAAAAGTTTTTTCTTATCTCATAAGGCATAGCTGTTGGATTCCAAACCTGATCACTTCCTACTATATAGATGCTTTTTAAATCGTCTTCTAATTTATTTCTTTCTTTTGTTAAAGTTAAATGTTCTTTTCGAAACTTTTTGAATTTTATATTTCTTTTTAAGTAAATGATATCTTTTCCTATTTTTTTAATATTTTTTTTCTTATTTAAATATTCATCATAGTATATGGTTTCTACTTTATCATATTTTTTTAATATTTTTTGTAAGGCAACCGCTTGTAAGCATCCACCATAATTGTTTCCCAATAATGTTAATATTTTTATCATTTTCTCCTCTTTTCTATTTTTCTTCGTATTTTTTCTTCCAATAATGATAAAGTATCACACTTGGTATAATCATCATTCCTTTTAGTATTCCTCTTTTTTCTTTTCCTTTATAATTTGCAAATTTCGCATACGTAAGAAATAATAACATATTTTTTGCTTTTATTTTTAAACGATAATTTTTTTCTAAATATTCATAAGCATGTCGCATGCCTCCATAAGGATTATTTATTCTTAAAGACCTTCCAGACTTTGTAAGCCCTCCTTCTAAATATTCACACAAGTAAATAATTTCATCTATAAATACATAGTTATAATCTTTTCCTATTTTGCTCCATAAAAATCCTTCTGCTAAAAACTTTTCCTCCCCTAGTTTTGGAAAAGGATATTTTTTTAAAATACTTGTGTAAAATACTTCACATTTGTCCCCTTTAAAGCTTTTATTTATAATGTATTCATTGTAATTTTCTATAAATTCTTTTGATTTATAATGTGCTGTGACGGATTTTTCTTTGCTGTATCCTTTTAAAAAAACAAAACCACAGATATCTTTTTGATTTTTGTATTTTTTTTCAAAAAAGTTAATTCTTTCTAAAGCATTTTCGACTAACGTATCATCCGAATCCACACATATAAAAATATTTCCTTTTGCAAGTTCGACTCCTTTATTAAATGCAATATGCTTACCAGAATTTTTTTGGGTTTCATAACGAATAGTTATTTTTTCTTCTTGCTTTATTTTACTTAAATATTTTAAAGTATCATCTGTGGAACCATCATCCACGATTACCCACTCAAAATCTTTATTTGTTTGTTTCTTTAAACATTCATAAAGTTGTTTTAATTTTTCTAACCGATTAAAGGTTGGTGTAAAAACTGTAATCATTTTAAAAGCCTCCTGTCGCAAATTCTAAGTATAACCATCTTAAAAGAATGACAGTTTCTAATAAGATACATAATATAAAATACAAATTTTTATTTTTAATATTCTCCTCATTTTCAAACACAATACCAAACAATACGGCAATAGGTAAATAAAAGAGCGCTGTGATTCGGTACATCCAATAAGATATAAAGGTTATAAAATAAGCAAAAGCACCAATAAAAGCTAAAATTAGTAATTTATCATAATTTTTTTCTTTTTCATACTTTTTGTAATTTATGATTCCCATCCATAAAACTACATAGAATGGAATTCCTTTTAAAAACGCTATTTGAGACTCAATATATGTTCCATCACTATAGAAATATTCATTGATTTTTTCTGTAAGTGTTGGCATAATATTTCCAAAATTTTGTGTTAAAAATGTTAATATTCCATCAAAAGATAGCATTATGATAGAAAAAATAATGATTAGTAAAAATGGATTTATTTTTTTGTTTCTATAGAAAAAAAAGATTAGCGCGACTGGTATTATTAACAATCCTGTAGAATGAAATAAGCAGGCTATGTATACTAGAATTGCTACAAAAATATATTTTACATTTCCTTTTTTATTAAAAATCAAATAAAAAATTAAAGATGCTATTGCACATGTAACGCATTGCTTTAATGCAAAAAAGGTGAAGAACACAAAATCTGTTATTAGTAAAAATACCAATGCATAGATATTCGCATATTTTTCATTGAATAAACAATAAAATGTGATAAAAGAACATATAAAAGTAATAAGATAGTATACAATGTTCATGTTATTTGAAAATAATTTCACAAAATTAAAAATGAATGTGAGTCCAGCAGATGTTTCCCTGTATCCCATAAACTCATAGAAGTAATTCGCTCTATCCCCATCAATTCTTGTACTTAAATTGGTGCATATTACATTATAGAGTGTAAATAATAAAGAAACTATTATTACATTTTTTATTGATTTATTCTTTTTTTCATCTTGTGTATAAATAACTACTGTTACTACACATATTAGAATATATAGTAAGATTTGGAAAATAATTCGGTTCACTTTTTCACCTCATAACATTCTTCTATCGTTTTCATATATTTTTGTAAATCATTATATTTTTCAAATTCTTTTTTGACATTTTTTTGGATTTGATTCATTTTAACATCGTCCTCTAGATATTCTAAAATTTTATGGCATATTTCTTCATTTTCATTTGATAAATATCCGTTTACATTGTTCTTTATTATTTTTTTTAATCCATCTACTGGTGTTGCAATAATTGGTTTTCCAAGAGTTTGTGCTTCTAGGGCACACATTGGAGTTCCTTCATAAATAGATGTCATCACTAAAATCTTAGCAGCATTTAATATCGGATATGGATTAGATTGAAATCCGTACATGATAATGTTTTTTTCTAAATTATACCTTGAAATCATTGTATTTATTTGTTCTTGTTCCGTTCCTGTTCCTACAATGGCTACTTTTATATTCTTTTTTCTTTCTTTTATCAATTTCACAAGTTCAATAAATCTTTCAGGATTTTTTGGGTATGCTAATCTTCCTAAAAAAATAAGATCATATTTTTCTTTTACTGGGTATAGATTTACTTTTTCTAGAATATCTTTTTGATTTACAATATTATAAAGAACAATACTTTTTTCTTTGACATTATTATAAAAGTAATATTCTTTTAAAGAACTATCCGATACCCAAATCATTTTTTCTATTTTTTTTGTACAATGATTAAAAACTATGGTTTTCAAATTTTTAGAATTCATTATCTTGTTATTTCCATGAATATGAGAAATAATTCTTGCTTTTTTATGAAAAAATGATGCGATTACTGTTGCCTTGTTATCATGAGCATGAATAATATCTGGCTTTATTTCTTTTATTTTTTTTAATACTTCTCTATGATTTAATTTTTTTAAAGCACAAAATGGAATCTTTTTCTCTTTTAACTTTTCTTTAATTTGTCCATTTGGAGAGCAATAAAAATGGTCGTAATCGTCTTTTGTTGCTTCAATGATTGTACAAATTACATTTTCTGCTCCAGAGAAACTATTACTTGCTAGTAAATGAAGAACCTTTTGTTTCTTTTCATAAATTTCTTTCATTTTATCTATAATAATTTCTAATTTATATTGTTTACTTCTTTTTTTATTTTCTTCTTGCATTTGTTTATAGATTTCTTTTTTGCTGTAAAGAATTTCTATTTTTTCTTGCATTTGTTTTACGTCATTTAATTCTACTAAAAACCCATTTTTTCCATTTTCAATTAAATCTTTATGTCCCCTTACATTCGTTGCTACAATAGGTAAACCTTCTGTCATCGCCTCCATAATATTTACTGGAAGTCCTTCTCTTTTACTAGTTGCTACGGCTAAATCTGTAATTTTTAATAAATTAGGAATATCTTTTCGAAACCCTAAAAAATGAATATTTTTTTCTAAATTTCTTTTTTTTACTTCTTTTTTATGAAAGCCATGAAAAGAATCTTCTCCTGGTAGTAACAGATGTATGTTAGAATATTTTTTTACTAAGCTTTCCATTGCTTTGATTAACATCGTTTGATTTTTATTTTTGTTTAGTTCTGCAGGATATATCATAATAAAATCGTTCATAGAAAGTCCTAGTGTTTTTCTTAATTGTTCTTTTTCTTCACAGGATAATTTTGTTTTAAATTTATCTTCGTCTATTCCTACCCCTGGAACATATTCTATATTTTTACATTTTTTAAACTTTCTTTTTGTTAAATTATAATCCTCTTTGTTAATTAAAATCAATGTATCAGTAAATTTAGAAAGATATTTTTCTACTGGGTAAAATAAAAGCCAATTTTTTAAGTTTGCGCCTTTATAAAAATGAAGACCATGTGCCATATAAATTACTCTTGGTCTTTTTTCCTTTTTTAATTTTTTTACGGCTAATCTTGTTATTACACTTCCCATTGGAGTGTTGGTATGAATTAAATCATACTCTTCTTTTTCCAATACTTTTTTTAAATGTTTGATTGCTTTTAAATTTTTGATTTTGAGTGGGTTTCTTTCAAAAGAAATTACATGTTTTTTATCGCAGTAAGGAATTTTTTCTTTTCCATTCGTTGCAACATGAACAGCATATCCTTTATCTTTAAAATATTTTAAAAAGGGAATATGAAAAGCTAATATATGAGAATCTACAGTAGCAGTAAATAATACTTTTTTCATGGTTGTACTTCCTTCTTTCTTTTTGTCCTTCTCTCAATCATACTTTCTATGTTCTTTATTCCTAATGCAAATAAGTATGAACAGATTAAAGAAATTACTAAATTTATTAAATACGGAAAAGGTAATTTTAGAAATTGTAGTGGCTTTGAAATAAAAATATTATGCGTAAGGTAAATATAAAAGCTTAATTCATCTAAATGTTTTATGATAATATTTTCTTTAATTGTAAATTTTTTCGTTATCTCTTTTATGAAACAATATAGACCAATTGCTAGCATTAAATGAGTAATTGAAAATAGAATAATATCATAAAAAGGAGTCCCATCAAATAATTTTTTACCCAGAATTCTTATTATTAAGGCAACTCCCATAATAACTAAACTCTTTATTGGGGCAATTTGTGTCTTTTTTTCTATTCTTTTCCAAGAATAACCTGAAGTAAAGGTAAACAGGTATAAAAATGTATATCCAACTTTAAAATGAATGTATGAAGTAATTACACCTAAAATTAACAGAATGACTAATATATAGTTTAAATTTATTTTGGTTTCTATTTTTTTTAAAATTGGAAGAAAAAAATAACATATCATTATAATTGTTAGAAACCAAAGATGACCTCCTCCTGTTGTATAACCAAAAAAATATTGGACATTAAATAAATAAGCAGGAATTAACCATAGTTCTAAATCTTTTTTTATAAAATTTATCAAGAATAAAATTATCATAAAAATGTAAAATGGAACTAATATTTTTTTTAATCTTTTTTTTATCCATTCTTTGTTATTTTCAATCTTTTTATTTGAATATAAATACCCAGATAAAAAGAAAAAGCAAAAAACACCTACATTAAATATTTGACCTAATGATACAATAAGTGTATTTGTACTTTCCTGACATATATGGCAAATTATAATTAAAAACATTGCAATAATTCTATATATTTCTATATGTACTTCTCTTTTCATTTGTGACCTCCAAGTAGTTCTTTTCTAGTAGTTTTTGTTTTAAATATTTTGAAATGCTGTGTTTCTTTGTTCTTCCGTATATTGTTCCTTTAATTCTTCTAATTCATTTTTGATACCACTTTTTGATAACTCAGCACCTTGTTTTGATAAGACACTTTTTACTGTTCCTATAATTACTTTTATATCCATCCAAAGTGACAAATGATCTACATAATAAATATCTAATTCTATTTTTTCTTTTACAGTTAAGTTATTTCTACCACTTGCTTGAGCAAGACCTGTAATTCCTGGAAGTACTTCTAATCTTCTTATTTGATTTTTAGTAAAATACTTTTTATAATCTGTAATCCATGGTCTTGGGCCAACAAAAGACATTTCCCCTTTTAATATATTTAGTAGTTGGGGCAATTCATCTAAACTTGTTTTACGAATAAATTTACCAACTGTAGTTAATTTATTTTCTACTTCAAAATTATGTACATCATTATTAGATGTCATACTGCGGAATTTATACATATTGAATTCTTTTCCGTTTTTTCCACTTCTTACTTGAACAAAAAATGCTGGGCCTTCACTATCAATTTTTATAGCAAACGCGATGAGTAACATGATAGGTGCAAAAAGAATCAATAAAATAATTGCAAAAATCAAGTCAAAAAATCTTTTTAAAACTTCATACATTTTAACACTTCCTACTCTTATCTATTATAGCATAAGTTTTTTTTATTTCAATTTCTTTTTAAAATTTTTTTCAAAAAAAAGAAGCATTTTTGCCTCCTAACTATAATCATAATAATGATAATATCTATCTTTTCTTTTTTCAATTCTATTAACGATTACACCAGCGATTTTCTGTTCAAATTGCTCTAAGTTTTTCTGAGTATTTTTTACATCTTCTATTTTTGTCTTTTTATAAGCACTTACAATTACTATTTTGTCTACTAATTCTGACATGATTTGAGAATCTGCAATTCCACACAATGGAGCCCCATCAAATATTACTAAGTCATAGGATTTTTTTAATAATTCCACTAATTCTTTATTTTTTTCACTCGATAATATTTCACTTGGATTACTTGGAATTATTCCTCTTGTTAATACTGATAAGTTTTTAATTTCTGTTTTTTGAATATGACTTTTATATTCTTCTTTTACATTTTTCATTAACAGATTTGATAATCCATCTTTATTTTCTAAATGAAAGATTTTGTGCATTCTTCCTCTTCGCATGTCACAGTCAACAATTAAGACTTTATAACCTATTTGAGAGAATGCAATAGCAAGGTTCGCGCTGATAAAACTTTTTCCTTCCCCTGCAATAGAACTTGTGATTAAAATACTATTTAATTTTTTATCTAATGAAGAGAATAATAAATTGGTACGAATATTTTTTACTGTTTCACTTAAACTAGAATGTGGTTTTTGACTTACTATTAGTTCATTTTCTAGTACAGTTTCAGGCATTGCACCTAATACAGACATACCTGTTTTTTCTTCTACTTCTTCTGGATTTTTGATAGAAGTATCAAAATAGTAAATAATAAATACAATTAAACATGCAAGTAATAAACCTAAGAATGCACTGTAAATTAGTTGTTTTGTAATATTTACATTGAATGGAATGCTTGCTGTTTCTGCTTCATCGATTACTGTAACATTTTCAATTTTATAAATTTTTACAATTTCTTTACTGAATACTTTTGCAATTTCATCTGTAATGCTTTTTGCTAAAGCAGGGTTTTCATATTCTACTGTTATACGAATCACTTCGGTATCTTTTTCGTTTGATACTTTTACATGACTATTTAATTCATTAAAACTAATTGGTAAATTTAAATTTTTTATTACTTGATTTAGAGTTCTTTTACTTTTTATTATAATTCTATAAGTTGAAACTAACTTTTGATTTAAGGCGACTTCACTTTGTGTGATTCCACTTGCATCACTTTCATTCATTCTTGCTAACGCGACAGTTGTATAAGATTGATACATTGGTGTTTTAAAAAAAATCACATATACACAAGAAATTACAATCGTTAACACAGTTACAACAAAAATAATTAAAAGTTTACTCATATAATACTCAAATAACTCTTTTAAATATGGTTTTTTTTCCATCTTACTTCACCTACTATCTAGTATTATAATATATATTTTCTTTTTGGCAAGTTTTCTTTTTAGAATTCTTTTTTATTTACACTATATTTTACTTTTTCTTCTATTTCATCTTCTTTTCCTGCTACTTTTAGCATACATAAAAAAACAAATACCAACATCATTATAATTCCTAAAATTATTATCAAATTGTTCGCTTAAGTAGACAATCTTAAGCTTCCTTCCCTTCTTTAATGTCTTAGTATTATAGTATGGTATATTTTTTTAAATTATGTAAAAAGATTTATTTTACTCTTTTTCTAAAACTTATTGTCAGTAGTGCTAGACATATACTAATTATGCTTATTATTTGAACATTACTTAAAAAGCTTTCTATTATTGATTTTAAAAGATTAGAAAATAATGGAGTAATAATCATTATATGTTTTATATCGATTGTTGTGTTTATATAAAGAAGTAGAAATTCTAAAAAAACAAAATTTGCAAATAAATGTTGACTAATCTTTTTTTCTTTTGTTAATAAAACTAAAGATACATAACTTATTATAGTCAGAATACTTAAAACTAGAAATGCTATTTTTAAATACTTTCTTAACATTCTTATTCCTTTTAAAAGGATATCTTGATAATTATATAATTTCAATTCTTCTTCGTACACATTTGCTATTTGATTGATAAATTTTTTTATTGTTTCTTCTTCTGCTGTTAAATTTTTTTCTTCTAAAAATAAAGAAATATTTTGTTGTAATTTTTCTTTTATAAAGGTAGTATCTACGACTAGATTTACATCATTTTCTAGTGCATCTAGCTTTTTCTTTATTTCTTTTTCTATATCTTCTTCTTTTAATATTTCATTTAATACTTTTTCTTCTAATCCTGATGATCCTATATAATTTTTCATTTCTTCTTCTATTTGAATTGTGAGTTGTTTTACATATTGCTCTTTTTCCATTTGATTTAATATATTTCTTTTACTTAATGTATAGGTTAATAGTCCTGTTACAATTGTAAAAAATAAGAAAATAGAAAGAAGAAATTCTAAAAATAATTTTCCTAAGATTTTAGTTTTCATGATGTTCCTCTACTTTCTTTGCATACACAATATATCTTTTTTCTGTATGACCAATTGCAGTTACTGGATAACATGTATAAAGGATTAAAAGTTCTTCTTCGCTTTGGATTGGAAAACTTGATAAATCACTTTCTAAAGCAATTTTGGTTTTTGTTACTTCGTAAATAAATTTACCATATGTTGTGATTATTTCTATTTGTTCAGCTATTTTTACTTCTGGTAGGTTTCTTAGAAAACCAACATTGTTATGAGCGGCTAAGACGATTGATCCATTTTCACCTGGAAAATAAGAACCTGCATAGTGACCTACACCATATCTTAATATATCTAAAGTATCTCCATGGTAAAGTGGGAGTTCTAAATTGATAGATGATATTTTTACAGACCCATATTTTTCTCCATAATTTGGATAATGGGTTAATCTTTTTTTCTCTAAATGAATCGGAATTTCTTCTAAATTTTTCTTTTCTACAATAGTTACTTTATTGATAAGTGAAAGACAGAAATTTATTTTTTCTTCTAAGCAAAGATAAATAATTACAATGAATAAAGAACAAAAGAAAAAAGAAAGTGCTATTTCTTTAACCATTTCTTTTCCTAATTTTATCATATTTTTATGCATTTGTTTTTTTTATCTTTCTTGCAATCAAAAACAATCCTACTAGAGTAATTCCTAAAGAAACTGAGAATATAATGGCATTTTGTCCTGTTTGTTTTACTAAAAATGTAACTCTTGTAAATTCTGTACCATCTGCATTATAAATAATTACTGTATTTTTAGAAACTGTTGCTTTCACACTCGTTTTATTTGTTACATCATTGATGATTTCAATAATTTTATTTTTTTCTCTTACTGTGATAGTTTCATAAGAAGTCGCATTTCCGCTTTCTAAAAGTGCCACGACTTCATCAAATTTTGCTGCGATATAATCCATATCACTTTCACTTAAATCATTTTGAGCTAAGTAACGTTCTAATTGAACAATATCATCTGGTCTTGCTTGAAAATCTACTCCGTTAATTGTATAAGTTTGGGCAAGTTTATTTTTTAATTCTTCTTTCGTCATTGCACTTACATTTAGCATACTAAAACTTATAATTGCTAATACTATTACTAATATTTTCTTTTTCATTTTTTTCTTTCCCTTCTACTTCTATTATACCTTTTTTTCCTAGTTTTACAAGTTTATTTTTGGACAATTAAACTTTTTCCCATGATGTGATTTTTTATTTTTACATAATCTGTAGCATAAATATTTTTATCGTTATCAATATCTGCCGCCATTAAATATGCTCCTGTTAATTTGGTTTTTCCCATGATATGATTTTTTACTTTTACATAGTCTGTGGCATATATATAACCATCCCCATTAACATCCCCTTTTATTACAATTGTGTATTGATATTCTTGTTCATTTAAAACCAAAGTTAGTTTCATTCCTGTCTTTATAATTCCACTTGTTTCTTCTTTGTTTGAAGCATTTTTTAAACTTTTCAAAGTAACTTTTTGATTACTCGTAATGTTTTCTCTAAATTTTTTAATTTCTGTTTGCAATGAAATCCCCATTAAATATTGTTCTTTTTTTATGAGTCCAAGACTTTTTAACATCTCTTCTTCACTTATTTTTTCTTCTTTTACTTTTACATTACTTATAAGACGCATGATGCCTTGACCAATTTTAATGTCTAGATAAACTTTTGTTGAACCAACTTTTTTAGCAGTTAGAAAGTTATTTTCTTTTTTTACTACTTCTTCGTTTTCAATGATAATATTAGGCTGTATATTTGTGAATGGTGTTGTTTCAATTGGAATTGTTATTTTTTCATTTTGAAACACTTCTATGTTTTCTTTATTTGATATACCAATGATTCCTTTTGATAATTCTTGTTCTTTTAAGACATTTAAATTATGGAAGTTACTTTCGTATCCACCTACTCCTAAAAGATTTGATTTATTTTTTTTGTAAAATACATTTTCTGGTATGTTATAGTGATTTTCTGTTATTGCTTGAATACCGATTATTCCACCGATATTTTTTGTTCCACTTACTACTCCTGTAGCAAAACTATTTTTTAGGATAGCATTTAAATTGATTCCTAATAATCCTCCTACGTTTTTATCTGCTGATACTGAAACATTGGTAGAACAATCTTCTATTACTGTATCACTTGTAGCATTTCCTAAAAAACCGCCTGTTGAAACTAAAGAATTTATTGAAGTTCCTTCATTTTTCACATTACCGCTTTTTATATGTATATTTTTTAGTAAAATATTTTCTGCAGTATTAGATAATCCACCTAAATAGTCTTTTTTATTTGATGATACATTTATGTTTTCTATATTTAAATTTTTTATTGTTGTCTTTGTATTAAAATGACCAATACTTTGAAATAAACCTGAACCATTTGTTTTTACATTAGATATTGTTTTATTATTTCCATCTAAATTTCCAGCAAATTCTATCAAAGGATAGTTTTCTATAAAGGAAAAATCTAAATCTTTTGTAATTTTATAATATTTATCTTTTGTATGTCCTTTCATATGTTCTATAAATGTATTTGCACTATCAATTAAATAAGGTTCTTCTTTTGTACCTTTTCCATCATATTCAGGATAAAGAACATGGAATGTGATGGAATCTTTTGTTTCATCTACTACTTCTATTTTTATTCTTGTGTTTGTTCCATTTGAAAAATGAATTGTTTCATTATCAAAAGTATTATGTTCTATCGTATTTTTTCCAAATATGGGTCTGTTTTTATTTAATGTTGCTTTGGATAACTCCCCTTTTCCTTCGCCAAGATTTGTTTCGCCTGGGCGAAATATATAGACATTGTTATCATTATATTTATTTTTTTCATTCACTCTGTAAACGATAATTCCACTAGAATCTGCTGAGTATGTATCATAGGTATTTTGTTTTTCATGATATTCTACATAGAAATATTCTTCTTCATTTCCTTCCACTTTTAATTTCACAGCTCTTTTTTCATTGCTATCCATAAATTTTGGTTTGTACAAGGTAATATTTTTGGTGGTTTTACTTATTTCCTCCACTCTCTCATGCCAATTGGTTTTCTCATTATAATCACTTATAAAATATGTTAAGAAGTTTTGGGGATTTGAGCCTACTGCATCCCCCATAATATCATAAAATCCTACAGGCTTTTTTGATGAATTTCCATAAGTATATTGATCTATGAATCCTAAGGTATGGCCCAATTCATGAATGATTGTCCCATAAGTTCCGCGATTTAATGAAAATAATGCTGCACTTTTTGTATAATCTTCGGCGTATAATAGGTTATATGCTTTTACTTTTTTCCCTAATATTGTATTTTCTATGCCTGTTTTTTCACTTTTATGTGACCATAGTAAATCGCCCCACATGATAGATGATGGTAAGTTTTCTTCTCCTTCAACAATAAAGGAAATCGCGTCTATAAAGCCATCGTTATTAGAATCTATCTCATCTTTTGTTACACTAGAATTTCCTATTTTACTTTGTACATAAGCAACTGCACGATTTAGTAACATTGTTTCTCTTTCTTCTTTTTCAGTAGTATTTTTATATCCAATTGTATTTTGCTCATTATATTTTAAATAATATTCGATAGGAAAAGTATCTATATATGCTGTAACTTTATCTTTTTCTTTTGGAAGAAGTTCTGTTGTTATAGAAAGATTTCCATAACTTTGTTTTTCAAAGTATGTCTTAAAAGATGGTACCATTATTTTTCCTTTTACAGAATCCATTTCAAAATAATCACTATTATAAATGGTATTAGCATTATAAATACTTTCTTCTTCAATAATAGAATGTGGAGCATTACTATCTTTAAATTTAATAAATACAGCTAAATTCTTTATAGATGTTTTTGAAATACTTTTTTCTAAGTTTAGTGAAATTAAAGAAGTATTATTTATTTCTAATTCTTTTTCTACTTTTTTTTCAGATGGTAAAAAAAGAATTAAACTTATTAAAATTAGAATGGCTACTTTCTTTTTCATTTTTTTCTCCTTTTTTTAAAGAAGAAGACAATATTTTCTAATAATAGGATAAGACTTAAAAAAATGATTATTAGAATATTTTTTTTCTCTTTATTTTCTTCACAAGTATCAAAAACAGGCGCTAATTGAATTGTATTTTCTGTTTTTTCATACAAATAGTTTACGGGTGTATTATTTTCTTTTAAAATGTTTAGAAAACAATAATTTTCATTTTTTTCCCATTTATAGCAAGGTACTTCGGTATCATTGATTTTTATTTTTTCTAATTTTGTATTTTCTAAAGTTATTATTTTATCTGTTACTAACAAGGTTTTATTATTTATTTTAAGTGGGATTACTTTAGAATCTATCTCATTTGTTTCTTTATTCCATACATAAAAGTTTGTTTCTTTTTCTTCATTTATTCCATATATTAAATATATATTTTCTTTTTGATAAAGAAAAATGTCTTCTTCTATTTTTTGAAATCCTTCTAAGGAAACATCTTTATTTAATATTCCTATTTTTTCTTGATTATAATTAACATAACGTTTTGGAGTTTCTTCTACATATACTTTTATGGTATAAATTTTTTCCTTTTGATTTTCTGCTATAACTTGAACCATGATAGAGTTATTACCTGGCTTTAGTAAAATTTCTTTTGCTCCATTTATTTTTGCAGCAGGATGATTTGCTACTGCGTTTACTGTTACTTTTGTAGTGTTTTCTTTTAGTAAAAGCGTATATTCGGTGATATTTTTATCAAATTTTGGAGACAACTCTCCTTCTTTTATTTCGAGTGATTTTAAATTGTTATCATTAGACTTTTCTTTATTTGTTACACTTGTATTTGGTTTTTCGTTTGATGGCTTTTGTTCTGGGGTAGGTTTTTCTGGATTTGGTTTTGGGGATGCGATAGTAACGGTTACACTTTTTGAACCTGGATTATAAATGTTCGCATCTGAATCTGAAAATCCTTTAGTAGGAGTTGCGGTTACTGTCACTTTTCCACTAGTAGCTGCAGTTACACTTACATTCACATAACCTTCTTCTACCCACACACTACTACTTGATAAAGAACCATTTGAAACAGTCAAATTCACTCTTCCTATACAATCTCCACCCACTTTTATTGTAAATGTTTTATTAGGCTCTATTTCTTTTACATTGGAAGAAATATTAAATGATGCTGCTTCAACAGAAGTTATAAAAATTAAAAATGTAATCCATGTAAAACATATATTTTTTATTTTTATCATATAAACTACTCCTTTTTGGTTTCTTATTATATCACATAATCTATCTTTTTTTATTGGTTTTTTTTGGCTTTTTTTATTCTTTTATTAAACCTTCTTTTGTTACTTTGTATATAGAATCTATTACTTCATTTATATATTTTCTATCATGAGAAACACTAATAATGGTGCCATTAAATTCTTTTAATACTTTTCTAATTACTGGGTTTGACAATGGACTAACATTTCTTGTTGGTTCATCTAATATTAACACATTACATTTTTCTAATACTAATTTTATTAGCAATAGTTTTGCTTTTGTTCCATTACTTAAATCTTTTATTTTGCCTAACATTTCTTCTTTTGTAAATTTCATGTTTCCTAATAATGTTCTTGCGGTTGTTATTTCCTCTTTATTTTTATTAGGTGAGATAAAATCTAAAACATATTCATAATTATTTAAAATTTCTTCATATGTTTGAGGCATATACCCAACTTTTAAATCTTTTCTCTCTTTTAAGTTTTTATAAATTTCTTTTAATAATGTAGACTTTCCTACTCCATTTTTACCAATAAAGCATAAATGAGTATTCCCTATTATATCTAATTTAATATTTTGACATAACGGTTTATTTTCAATCGTTAATTTAGGAATATTTAATGAAATTATTATTTTTCTTTTTGGTATATCTACTTTTTCAAAATAAAAATAAATACTTTCTTCTACATCTGGTATTTGTGTTTTTTCTTTATTTAACAATTTCTTTTCTTGTGATTTTAAAGAATGCATTTTTTTCTTTAAAACGGCTGCTCCATGAGGATTTTTTCTAGAGATAGTATTTTGTTCATATTCTACTTTTTGCATTATTTTTTTATTTTTTTCTAATTGTTTTTCATAATCTCTTTGTTCTCTTTTTGCGATTTTTGTTTGTTTATCAATTGTGTGAATTCTTTCTTCAACGTAAGAATCATAGTCTATTTTTAGTAATGTATATCGAGATTCTGTTTTTTTCTTAATTTGTTCTAAATGTAATATTTTGTTTGCTGTATTTGCAAGCAATGTTTCATCATGAGATACATACATGATTGGTTTTCTAATACTATTGATAAAGTTTTCTAACCATTCTAATGTTTCAATATCTAAATCATTTGTTGGTTCATCTAAAAATAAAATATCGTACTCATTGATTAACAATTTTAATATTTTTATTTTTACTTTTTCTCCACCTGACAATGTATTTATTTGTTGATTCAATATTTTATCGTCTAAATGAATAAACTCTAAATTTTTATATAAATTATTTATTTTTTCATAATAGTCTTGTTCGGATGTAAATAAAAAATCATAGACACTTTTTTTTAAATCACTTTCATTCATAGATTGTTCTAAATATCCTATTTTATTTCCAAATTTGTTTATGTTTCCTGATATTTTTGCGTAAGTACAAATTCCTAAGATTGCTTTTATTAAGGATGATTTGCCATTTCCCTCTTCCCCTATAATTGCTAGTTTATCTCCTACATTTAATACTAAATTTAAATTTTTCACTAAATATCTATCCATGATAGATATAGTCAAGTTTTTTATTTCTAACATATTATGCCTCCTTTTTTTCGGCACAAAGATAGTTTATGCCTTATTTCTTTTCTAATTTAATCATTTTATCACCTCACTCATTTAGATTTTTTCTATTTTTTATTTTACTATTTAAAAAAAACACTTAAAACTTTTTATTTAGTTTTAACATATATTTTTTTCTCTATAAACTTAATAATGTATTTCAATGGAATTTAAAAAACACAACAAAGTAAAGATTTTGTATTTTATAATATTAGACTAACAAACTCTAAATTTACAATTTTTTCTTTATTTGAAGCATATCTTCTTAATTATACAAAAGTTTCAATGATTTGTACATTTACTTTAACTGCCATATCACTTTTAAGTAATACTTGTTTTGTTAAAACATGGGGTAACTTTCTTACACAACGATGATTATTTTCTTATCTGCATTTTTTATAATTTTCAATAATAATTATTTCTTCTTGCTTCCACTACTTATTCTGTACTATCAGGTAAAACATTACTATTATTTTCGATAATTTTATTTTTATAATTTTCTAAGTCTATACTTGAAACATATTCAATAAAATCATCAATTTTGTAAAATTCTAAAATATTAGTTCTTATTTCATCAGAAGTGTTCTTTTCCTTCTTATCTTTTTCTATATTTTTATTTATTTGTTCAGAAAAATCTGTACAATCTATTTTATATTTGCTTTCTAAGTATTCATTTGTTATATCATAACTATAATAAAGATCTTTACAAAAATCTTCATAAGAAATATTTTTTAAATAATTCATTTCAAAAAAATTATTAAAGAATAAATAATCAGTAATTAAATGTAAAAAAACTCCTTTTTGATAATCGCTATCAAAATTTTCACTTTTCACATACTTGTTAAGCTGAACTTTTTTTGATAAATAATCTAGTACATCTTTTTTATTTTGTTCTCCCGTATAATGAGATATTTTTTTATCTTCTACTAGATCAGGAGCAATTATCCCTTTATAAAATTCTTTTTTATTTTTTATTTGTTTATTTTTTTCAATATACCTTTTACCAACTGCTAAATGAATATTAAAACTTGCCAAACTATTCTCACCTCATTAATCAGTATCATGATTTAAAACTTTTTCAACTTCACTAATAAGTTGTTCTTTATTTGGAATATAATAAGTGTAAATTGAAGCAAATACATTATTTTCTAATCCACTTAATGCATATTCCATAGCAACTTCTTTTTTACTCTAAAACTATTTCTAACACTTCTAATTTGCAAAGATTTTTTTTACCATTCATAAAATCTTTAACATCATTTCTCCACATATCTAATCTCCTTCACCTAATTATATCATATTTAACCCCCTAGGTATTTTGCGAAGTTTAACAAAATAACCTGTGGAATTTTTAATTAATTAAAAAATTAGTCATATTTCAGACTGAAAGTATATCAAAGTTCGAATAGTTCGAACAGATTTTTCAATGGTGCCCTAAAGGAGGACGTTCAACAATTTTTTTAAATATTTTTATCAAGCACTTGTATAGTGAATTTTAATTTCCAAATTTCCTTTACCATCAATATATTCTAATTCATAATCATATGGTTTGTTATAACAATCAATTTTATTTTCATATATTTGTTTCAAGTCTTTTTCTTCCCCTTTAAATGTTTCCCATTCTTCAAAATTAGGCAAACTAATTTCAATATAATTCATATCAAATTCTGTTTTAGATAAATCAATAGATTTTATTTTATTTAATGTATCTTCATCATCTATAACACCTAAAGCATAATCAAAGTATAAGTAATCTTCAGTCCAATTCATACCTAATCCAATTAACTTCTTTGATTCGACATATGAAGTAAATAGTTTCCAATAACGATCTAATAAATCTACCTGTTCCCAATCAATACATCTAACTCTAATTTTATATCCTTTATATATCATATTTTTCTCCACATACTCTAACAAATTCAGCAAATATAGAATTCATAGATTCCATTAATTCTGGATGCCATTTTATTCCCATTACAAATTTTTTGTTTTCAAGTTCTATTGCTTCTACTGTGTCATCAATTGGACACTTTGCAACAACTTTATATTCTTTTATTTCATTTTCATTTCTCTTTAGAAATGGTCCATATTCTGGCAAAATTGTATTTGCAAAAGGTTTATTGGAAAGTATTAAATTATTCCATCCTTTTCGATTTGATTAACAAAATATGAAGCATTACTATCTAATTCTTCTAAAGTGGTATTTTCAATTATATAATCATAAGGATAATTATCAACATTAGCGTCAGAATAATTCGTCTGTATATTTGATAAACCAACTCTTTTTACTAGTAAAGTTTTAGCTTTAAAAATACTTGCTGCTCTTTGAATTTCTTCAGGTTCACGTATATGAATAAATAAAATTTCATTATCAGAACTCTCAAATTGAACAACAGCATCTGTAATACTATTAAATGCCATATCATTATAATCTGTAGTTAATCTTTTTAAATCACTTAAAAATTTACGATCTTTTTCTGTTTTTTGGCCATCCCATCCAATTAACCTTGCTATTTCTTTTACTTTGTCTATTGAAGAAAAATTTACCACTTTACCATATTTTGAACAAAAATCAACAAAAGTATCTTTTCCACTGCCGCCAGTACCATTAATAATAATGATTTGTTTTTCCATATTGTTTTTACCTCCTGACTAATTTATATTATACTACAAAATTGATTGATAATCTTTAATTATAGGCAAAAAAAGAAAAAAACTTAAATTTCTATTTCAAAATCATCTTTTCCCTTATCATCATGTTCTTTGCTAAAATTATATTTATCTTTTAATTCATTAAAAGTATCTTCCTTAATAATTCCTTTTTTATATAAATCTTTTGATACATCAAAGTATTTTTCTCGTTCTTTTTCTTTACCAAATAGCTTATCTTTGATTAAATACATAACTTGTAAAAATTTGTCTTTCCAAAATTCTAATGTTGTTTTTAATGAATGGTTTTCTTCTTTAAGTTCTTCGATTTCATTATCTTTATTTTTTATATTTTGGGTTAAAGTTTCTACTCTTAAAGTAAGTGCTTCATTGTTTTCAGTAAGTGTTTTGATTTTTTCACGATTTTCCATAATTTCAGTATCTACATTATTGAGAGTTACAGATAAAGTTTTGATTTTCTTATATTCATCATTTGTTTTACTAACTGAATCAATATACGATACTAATTTCTCTTTATGGCATAAAAAAATAGATACAAAAATAAATGACAGAACAGGAAATTTGTACTCTACAAGTTCAAAAAATACTTTTCATTCTACTCTATCAATTTTTTTTCAATACTTATTCCATATTGGTAAATTGCAAATAAATTATGCTATAGGTTCTTTTAAAAATATGAAAAAAAAATATAAATGATAAAGAAGAAATAAAATTTCAAACAATAGAACAATTTCAAGTTTTTATGGAAGTTGTAGATGATGATTTCTGGTACACTCTTTTTAATTTTTTTTCTGGCATGGTTGCAGAAAAGGAGAACAACGTGCCTTAAAAATTAAAGATGTAAATTTTGAACATGATACAATATACTTTCACAACACTTTTTCAAGAAATAAAAATGGTGCTGAAGAAATTGGACCAATCAAAAACTGGAAAGCTAGAACAACTTACCTAGCAGAACAATCAAAGCCATATCTTGTTAAACTAAAACAAATGGATGGATATTCAGACGACTGGTTCCTGTTCGGAGGTCCATTTAATACTTACAAAAACATAATCGATGATAAACTAAAATATTATTATAAAAAATTACAAGAAAAATATCCTAACGAAAATATCAACATATTAACACATCACGAATTTGGACGACACTCACATGCTTCATTTTTATTAAATATTGGTAGTGATCGAGAAGATATTTATTTCATCATTGCAGAACGACTTGGGGATACTATAGAAGTTATTCGCTCTACTTATGCTAAGCCTTATCAATCATTAAATATAGACAAATCAAAACAGTTGTTAAGTAATGAAAATATACAACAAAAATTAAATGTGAAAGGAGAAAATGTTACGTAAATGTTACGTAAAACGGAAAATAAATATAAAAACTCCCGTTTTAAGGGAGATATAAACAAATGGTGCCGATTGACAGAATACATTGTAATATGCCATTGTAAGTAAAATTGATTTAAAATAATGGTTTTAAGATTATTAAAAATCATAATTTGTTATACATTTTCAATTTTTTAGTAACTATTTAGTACCTAAAAGGAAGGAACTAAATAATGAACAAATTAAAATGTAGAAAGCAAAAAATAAATGGTTCTTTTGAATGTAAAAGAACCAATAAAATAATAAATATAAAAGAATGTAATAATTGTAAATATAAAGAATATAAAGAATATAAAGAATATAAATCAATCGAAAATAACCAATTTAAAAAGAATAAAAAATCTAGTAAATTAGCTAAACTTGAAAGAAATAGAAAATCTGTATTTACTGATAACAAAGATAAATGCATGTTTTGCCCTTCTACTTATAGATTAACTTGGCATGAAATTTTTGCTGGAAGAAATAGACAAAACTCCATGAAATATAATCTTTGCTTACGTATGTGTTTGGATTGCCATGAATTTTATCAAGAAGATAGCGAATTTAACGACTTTTGGCATAAGCAAGGGCAATTATACTTTGAAAGGAATATTAGCTCTAGAGAGGAGTTTATAAGGATATTTGGGAAGAGTTATTTATAGAACGAATGTCGTTCTTTTTTAGGTTTATAAAAAAAGAACTTAGTGATTATAAAGTTCTCCTTTCCAATCCAAAAAGAAAATGTAAAAAATAGTATTTTTAATCATTCCAATAATTCTTGGATTAGATGTTCCATTTGGGGTTCCAGAAGGAAAGACTCTCATTACAGCGTATGTCTCATTAGTAACAGAACAAAATTCTTCACGAAATTTTGATGGTACATTTTTTTTGATTTTTGATAAAGGAATATTTTCAAACCACTTACTCTTATCTTTTCCATATTTAAATACCATATTGACAAAAGGTTCAGCAGACATCCAACGCATTCGTTCCCACATTTTAATAATGTCTTGTTCTTTAGGCGAATATGATTCATAAGATATATATGCAAAACTAAATTTTAAATATTTTCTTGGATTACATAATGTACATGGTTTTAATGCAGAAGAAGAATCATTAACTTTTATCTTTTTGTTATTATTTTTCATCTATCTTTACAACATTCCTAATAAAATAATTTTTTATCAAATCTTTGCTGATTTCTTTTAACATGCCCATGTTATCTACAGTCACTTGCCATGGGCCACCAGCAACATGACTTTTTTCTCTTAATTGCCATGCAGTATATCCTGCGTAACTATCGTAAGTTGTTACTAAAATATCATATAATTCAATATTATCATTTATTTTTTCGATTGTTTCCCATTCTTGTTGATTAAAGGAAATTTCTTTCTTACCATTTGAATGCAATAATTCATATACTTCTTTCACTACTGGACCATGAGGCCAAGCATAAATCTTTTCTTTGAACAATGAATCATCTGTTACGGCTAGATTTATTCCCTCGGCATAGTATAACAATTTTTGGATTTTTAAGTGTGTCAATCCTTCATAAACATCATAATCATCATCATTTTCTTGCTGAATTTGTTGTATTTCATTGTACCACAAAAACCAATTGGCAAAGTCAATTGCTTTAAATCCTTTTTTCATACTCCCACCTCTAAACTTTTTCTTTATCTCCCTATTCTTATAATTATCATAGCATAATTTTTTCTTTTTTGGAAAGAAAAAATTTCTTACTATTGTAAAATACTTATTTAATGAAAGCAAGCAAAATCAACTCCTTATTTATAATTTCTTATTATTGTTAGGACTTTTTTAATTTTTATACTTCTATCTAATAAATTTTATTGCAATTTAGTATTTATATGTTATAATCACATTAAGGTAGTGATATTATGTCTGTTGTTATTAGAGTTTGGAAATTTAGATTTTCTTTAGAATTTGAACTTTTAAAAAAGAAAAAGAATAACATTAGCTATTCTTCGATAAAAATATCATAAATTCTAATATTTCTCGTTGTCGTATCAAATCACGATATCTTTTACTTCTTCCTTTATAGACTCTTTTATGATAATCGATTTCTTTATCGATTATTTTTAAATACAAAAATAAATTTTTCATAACATTCCCCCTAAAAAAAAGATTATAGTATTTTACAATTTTTTTCTACAAATTCGACAAAAGATTACAAAATAAGACACAAAAAAAGAGGATAATCACTAAGACTATCCTCGATTTTTTTATGGAATAATTAGTGTTTGCCCAGTTTTAATTAGATACGAACTATTTAAGTTATTAGCATTTTTGATTTTATCCCATTCGGTTTTAGTAGAACGTTTATAAAATAAACTACAAATTGCTGATACTGTATCTCCTGGTTTTACTGTATATTTTCTTTGAACAGAAGTACTCTCTTTTATTTTTATTTTCTGTCCCACAATAATTAAATTTGAGTTTGCAATATTATTTAATTTTACTAAAGAATCTACTGTAGTATTATATCTTTTAGCAATACTAATCAAAGTATCATTAGCAACAACAGTATAAACTACTTCATTTGAATTGTTTACGGGTTTTACTTCTTGTTTTGGTTCTTCCCAAACAGGTTTCGTTAAGTATTGTGTAG
>CANSRG010000016.1 GCA_947649355.1 uncultured Mycoplasmatota bacterium
AACACCATAGCTTCCTATGATGATTTTATCACAATATACCCCCCCCCCTGTCAAGGTTTTTTTCTAGATTTTTCATAATAAGATAAACCTATAAATGTTGTGATTGAGAATAGGCTTATAATAACTCCTAATATCAAATATGGGGTATGATATTCTAAAGTGATTTTATGCTCTCCTTTTTCTAGTGGTACTCCTAAAAAATATTGATTCACTAACATAGGTGTTTGTTCTTTTCCGTCTATAAATATTTTCCAACCTTTTGAATATAATGTACGAAATTGTAAAATTCCTTCTTCCTCTACTTTTGCTTTTGCAGTAATTTTAGAAGAAGTCATTTCTAATAATTCAAAATTTGACTGTTTTAATTTCTCAACATCATTTTCATAATCCTTCATAGAAACTGCGACTACTTTAATATCTTCAAAAGTATAATTTCCTAGTTTTGAAAATTGAATTTCTATTTTTTCATCTTCTTTGTAATCATAATAACCAAGATTCATGAGATAATCTTTATTTTCTAAATAATATACATTTCTTTTATCTTCTGTTGTTTCTTCAAAATTTTTGTTTTGAAATTTTACATTAACACTAAAATTTGTATTTGGAATATAATTTTTATATTTAGATTTTATTGTTGTAATTTCATTTAGATTGTTCTCTATATTTTTTATTTTTTCTATTTCACGACTAATCATTTCTTCTTTATTAAATGGTTGATATTCTAATCCTTTTATATATAAATATAATTCACTATTTTGGAAACCTTCAATATTAAGAATTATTTTGTTATTTTTTGTAGATTCTATTTTTATTTTATTTGTTTCTAAAATATCATTTTTTTTAATGGAATAAAATAAATCTTTATGCATATTTTCTTTGATTTCTTTTATAATATCTTCATTATGCTCTATACTTTTATTTACATTTTTATCTAATACTACTGTTTTAAAAAGTGCACTTTCTTTCTCAATTGGAGATAATTTTTTATATTCTTCTTCATTGATATAATTTGTATAAAAGATTCCAAATGGCAACGCATATTTATTTTTATAAATTTTCGTGTTTCCATTATAAGGCATTTTAACGTATCCATATGGTATAGAATTATCATTTGTCATCATGTAATATTTCGTGCCAAGTAAAGTTGTTATTTGTGTTCGAAAATCAAAATTTTGTGTTTCATGATTCATAGATGCTTGACGATTTTCTAAATCTTTACTTAAGTTACTTAAATATTTTGGGATAATCGAATAATATATTGGTAATGAATTATAATCATTTATTAAAGAAATATTTTGTAATGGTATAAATTGGGTATTTATTAAATAGTGACTATCATCTTGATTTTTGATATATGATATCCCATCTTTAAAATCAGGAATTTTTCTATAATCTGTATTATAAATTTCCTGATGTTCTGAAAAGTTTAAAAATTCTTTACTATAACATTTTTCTTTTTCGTGGCAATCAAACATAAAATTACAAGTATATAAAAGACCTATAACAAAGAAAATAAATACTAATATTCGAAATAATTTTGGTGAGGTAATTTTTTTGATAATGCTACTTTGAATAGAATAAATAAAAATATATGCTAATCCTAATAAAAATTCTACCATAAATAAATTACTTATATTTGCTCTTTGCAATATTATATTAAAAATATATACAAGTAGAAAAATACTAATGTATAGCAAATCTTTTTTTACTAATTCTCTTTCTTCGTTTAAAAATGAAGTTGTTATATAAGCAAAGAAAAAAGAAATTACGTAACTCCAGCGTAAAGTAGGATATGAAAAAAACATAAATATACTTCCTACTTTTGAAAATAATATAGGAATAAATAATACTATCAATAATATTTTAATTGGTTTATTTTCTTTCTTTTTTTCAAAAAATATTGGAAGTGTCAACAGTATTATTGATTGAACTCCATAAATTCGCCAATTTGATGTTTCAACTGTAATCAATGAAGAAAATAGTGAGCTAAAGTAATCAATGGAATACGGATAACTAAACATTCCTGAACCAGATCTTGCAGATTGCAAAAAGGAATAAATTGTTGGAATCAAAATCATTGATGCACATGCGACACCTAAAAGACTATATCCTAAATATTTGAAAAGTTTTAAAATTATTGTTTTTATTCCATTTTCTTTATTATAATGAATGGTTAAAATGATGGCATAAATTCCAATAATTAGGAACATGCTATAAGAAAAATAAAAATTTACAATAGTTGAAAAGGAAACTATTAAAACATAATATTTCCATTTATTTTCTTGAACTAAATTTTCAATTCCAATACAAAGCAAAGGAAATAAAGCAATAGCTAAAGAAAAATAAGGGTGTCTTACAAAAGAAAATAAAGAATAGGAACAAAAGGTATACATTAAGGCTCCAATATTAGAACTAAATGAATTCATTTTTCGATGTTTACAATAACACAAAAAAGAAAGGCCAATTAAATATAATCTCGCAAAAACTAAAAAGTAATAATATAGATATAAATGATCTTTAGAAAAAAGTACACTAAAATATGAGAAAAAATCTCCTAATATGTAATATGCTAAATTACTAAACATATCTAATCCAGTACCTATTTTCCATGTAAAAAAAGATATTTTTCCATTTTGGAAAAAATTAAGCAAAATATCTCTAAAATAATCTAATGTTATATAATGTTGTTGCAGTGCATCTCCATTCCACATGAATCCTTTTTTATACTTTAAATAAATTGATAAAATGAAACAACTGGTTAGAATAAAACATAATGTATACAAAAAGATTGTTTGCAAAAAGGATTTACTCTTTTTCTTTAAAGTCATGTGCCCCCTCCTTTGACTATATTTTAAAAACTTTTATCGTATTTTTTACCTAAAAATTTTGCACGTAAAAAGCTTGTTCCTTTTTTCCACCAATTGATATTTTGCATATCAATAACTCTTACTTCTTTATATTCTAGTGAATTTGTTAGTATATATACATCTAGTAATCTTTCTGAAACTCGGCCAAAAAATCTTGCATGAAAAGAATCATATTTTTTATAATCTATTCTTTTTTCTAATTCAAAAAGTATTGAAAACATCCATTCACAATATTTATCAAATTCTTCTTTTTTCATAATAAACATGTTAAACATATGCCCCCATGTTCTTTTCTTTAAATTTTCATATTCTTTATAGTATTTTGGATATTTTTCTTTTATGATTTCACCTGCTAAATCTAGTGTTTCTATATGCATGGTGTGTTTATAATGAGAGTATAATGATTCAATGTAATACTTTCTTTTTTTGGTAAGAAGAATATCTATATTATCTAATAATTTATCTGCTTGTTCATACGTTAATACATTTTGAAATTTTTCTTCTTCTGTTTTGTATTGTTTTTTACTCATTGTAAAATATCTTCTATAATGACATAGGCCAATATAATCGGCTTTTAAATTTTTCCATGCCCAATATAATCCAGTTAATTCACAATAATATGGATTTTTTATAGAAATATTTTCTCCCTCATTATCTTTTTGATATCCTAAATCTTCTTTTCCTTCTGCTCCAACATGGATAGGTAAATATAGTTTATCTTCTGGCATTTTATATTTTTTATGTGTCGCGACTAATACTTTTATATTTTTCATACTCACTACTCCTTAAATTTTAATGCTTGTTTTGTTGATTGTAATTGTATATATGTATTTCCATCATTTACTACAAGTTCACTACCATCTAAATAATTATAACATGTTTTTTCATTTCTGGAAGTCTTTTTCCATGTAATCGGTACTGCAAAACCATTTGTGATATAAAAGCCTTCACCAGAACCGATTGTTTCTAAATCCCAATAATAATTATCACTCGCTATTTTGGTATTTATTTTTTGAATTATGATATTTTTGGCTGTGAATTGTTGTTTTGTTTCATAATCTATATTTTCTTTTTGGTTTACAAATCTTTTATATTTTTTTATTTCTTCATCATATTTATAAGCTGTACTAGAAGTATTGCTTGAAGGAATAAAAACTTCACTTGCTTTTTCGCTGTTTTTTAATTGGTTTAATAGAATCTCTTTTTCACTATATTTAAGTAAATTAGATTGACTCGTTTCTGTAGAAAAGTTTTTCTCTTTCGCATATTCTTTTATTTTTTCAATACTTGTGTATGCTGTATGTTCTGTAGCTAATTTTTCAGGATTATATCGCCAAAAGGCCGTGGCATTCACTACACCATTTATATAATCTAGTCCAATCGATGTCATATCTTTTTTTGCATAGCGACTCCATCCATAGCAAACAAATAGTGCGTCTTGTTCTAATACATAATCTAGAAAATTATGTCTAGCACTTCTAATAGTTCCAATGGTGATATTTTCCACATCTTTATAAAACGCAAGAAGTCTTGTCAGTCCACCTTCTACAGGTATTTCATATACTAGATATGCTTTTTCTAGCCCTGTTTGTACTTTTACTGCCGCGGTGGAGTTATTTATTACTACAGCAATTGGTCTTGTTTTTGATTCTAAATCCATAATTGTAATTTTTTCCGTAATATTTTCTTTTTCTTCTATTTTTTCCATTGTCTTTTCTTCTTTTTTACAACCTGTAAATAGAAAAAAAGAAAGTACGCATAGACACAATACTTTCTTCATATTATTTTGCTCCATCTTTTTTTATTACTGCGAAGATTGTATCAAATATAATTTGAATATCTAAAAGGATTCCACAATGATCGATGTAATATAATTCCATTTTTTTTCTTTCTTTATAAGAAATATTACTTCTACCATTACTTGCCCAATAGCCAGTAAGACCAGGTCTCATACTCAAAAATTTTGCTTTATCTTTTCCATAATTTTTTACTTCATCTGGAACAACTGGACGAGGCCCTATTAAAGACATTTCGCCTGTAAAAATATTGATAAATTGAGGAAACTCATCTAAAGAGGACTTTCTTAAAAAATTTCCTACTTTCGTGATTCTTGGGTCATCTTCAATTTTTCTATCTCTATAATATTCTTCTCTTTTATCTGGATTATGCATTAACCAATTTTGTAAAATTTCTTCTGCATTTGGCACCATAGTTCTAAATTTATAAATTTGAATTTTTTTCCCATCTTTCCCAAGTCTTGTTTGACGATAAAAAATGCTCGCATGATCCCCTGTACAAAGATAACAAATTTTAATAATCATAGCTAATGGAATTACAATAATCATTCCTATTGCACTACAAAATATATCAAATAGTCTTTTTACTATAAAATAAAATCTTTTTTTACTATGTGAAACAACATTTGTTTCCTCTAACACTAGTTCTCCACTTTTCATTATAAATCACCCTATATTTCCTTTGTTTCGTATTCTATTCTAACACTTATTTAGGGTGAATGCAAGACAATTACGTCTATTTCTTTACACTTTACATCCTTTTATTTCTCGTTTCATCGTTTTATTTTTGTAAAATTTACATTTTTTTACACCACATTTTTTCTAATTAAAGTTACTTGACCATTTCTTATACTATCTTTTTGACCAAGTATTTTATTTTTTTGCCAATCACTCCAACCATTTTGGTCTTTTACTCTACAATAAATATCATATTCTTCTTTTAGTGTTTTTGTTAACCTAATTTCTATTTTTTTTATAGGATTTTTTTCTGTTGTTTCTATAGACTCTCCATCTTTATGCCAAATTGACCAGCCTGTATTTGTAAAAACTCGATATAATATATTCCCTGAAAAACCTTGATTTTCTAACTCTATTTTTATATTGGTTATTGGAGTATTTTTTGCTTTTACCACTACTTTTGTATTATCTGGTTTTAGATAAGCTCGTTTTGTTTTTCCAGGAGCTAATTGATTTTTTCTTAAAAGTTTTATTTCGATTGCTTCCATTTTTAGAGACTGCCCTGTACTACCTGCAATTTCCCCATTTTTAGCCCAATCTAACCATCCATAGTTTTCTATGTATGCACGGTAATAGATATTATATTTTTTTTCTATGTCACCAGTTAATCTTATTTTTATAGCTTCTAGTCTTTTACTTTTTCCAGTAGTTCCAGAAATACTGTTTTCTTTTTGCCAATTTCCCCAACCATCTACTTCTAAATGAGTAAGATATTCTATACTACCTTTTTCCATCATATTTTCTAAATGAATTTCAATTGCTTCTAAACGCTTTTTTTCCGTTGTACTTCCAGATGTTTTTCCATTTTCTGCTCTTCCATTCCAACCATAATATTCCATATGTGTAGTATAAACTACTTTTTCTTGTGTTTTTTCTATCAAAAATGTTTGAGCTTCATTGCTTTTATGAAGTGCTTCATAGAGTTGTAGATTTTGTCCAATAAACGCATAATTGTTTGGAATATCTAGTGCAAGCATTTCGTTTAAATGATTTTTAGATACAATACGTATCCCATTATTAAATTCATAGAAAAACCAATCTACATTATTGTCTATTACTAGTTTTTTATTATTAAAAGCATTTTTTATTTGATAACTTCCATCCTTGTTTCTTTGAAAAAACCAATTCTGAGAGTTATCTCCGTTTAAGTTTGTTTCTAAGGTGATTTTTTTATTTTTGTAACTTAATGCATAGCCCATTTCTTTCTTGGGGATGATTCTTGCTAAAAAATTAGTTCCTAAATCTATTTTTTTTCCATTTGGTTTATATTTTTTCTTCGAAGATATAAATCCTAATATTTTATTGTTTTGATTTTTATAATAGGCTTTTCCTACTTTTAAGGTACTTAATTTTCTTTTTGTTTCTTTATATCCTTTTATATTTCCACTTCCATCAGAATTACCTTCTGTAATATACACATCATCTCCTTTAATATCTTCTACAAATAACACGTGTCCTAATTTTGAATAAGACCCACTTCCAATGACTATAATACTATTTGGTTCAATTTCATCTCTTTTATATTCTTCTTTTATACTCGAATACCAATCTTTTGCATTGCCCATTCTAGCGGGTAATGCAAATCCTGTTTTTTCAAACATTCTTCCCCATGCATACCAAGTACATTGACCATAGTATCCTGCCTTTGTATAAGGATTTTTCTCATTATATGCAGGATTATATTTTAAAGTATTTAAAGAAACATATCTTGCATTCACAACTTCTAACATACAAAATATTAGAAATCCAAAAAATATTTTTTTCATAAAACTCCTTTCTAAGGAGAAATTATCTCCTACTTTTTTATTACCAATCACCACTTTCTTTTCCTTTTTTCTCCTACTTTTTTCTTAATATTTTGTTATTTTTTTACGTAAATCGACACTTTTTTACACAAAAAAAAGTATCTTTTATTCGATACTTTCTACTAAATTTAATGCCGCGATAATAACTTTATCCATATCATAATATTTATAATTTCCAAGTCTTCCACCAAAATAAACATTTTCTTCTTTATCCGCTAATTTTTTGTACTCTTCATATAATTTACTATTTTTTTCGTCATTTACTGGATAATAAGCTTCTAATCCAGGATGCCATTCCATAGGATATTCCTTTGTAATGACAGTTCCTTTTTCTTCTTGGAATAAGAAGTGTTTATGTTCAATGATTCTTGTAAATGGTGTTTCTCTATCGGTATAATTTATAACAGCATTTCCTTGAAAATTATCTACATCTTTTAAATATTCTGTTTCAAACTTTAAACTTCTATATTCTAAAGTTCCTAACTCATAATTAAAATATTCATCAATCATTCCTGTATACAAAACTTTTTCTGCTAAATTTTTCAATGTTTCTTTTTCTTTTAAGAAATCAACATTTAATTTTACGTCACTTCCTTCTAGTAATTTTTCTATAATGACATTATAACCACCAAGAGGTATTCCTTGATAGCGATCATTAAAATAATTATTATTGAATGTAAATCTTACAGGTAATCTTTTAATAATAAATGCTGGTAAGTCTTGACAGCTTCTTCCCCATTGTTTTTCTGTATAACCTTTTACTAATTTTTCGTAAATATCTCTTCCTACTAAAGAAATTGCTTGTTCTTCTAAATTTTTAGGTTCTTGACCATTTAATTCTTGTGTTTGATTAAAAATTTTCTTTCTTGCATCTTCTGGAGTAATTACATCATCCCAAAGTTTGGTAAAAGTATTCATATTAAAGGGCATATTATAAAGTTCACCTTTAAAATTTGCAATGGGAGAATTCACATAATTATTCATTTCACAAAACTGAGTTACATAATCCCAAATTCTTTTTTCATTTGTATGGAATATATGAGCTCCATATTTATGAACATGGATTCCCTCTTTTAATTTACAATAAATATTTCCTCCTAAATGATTTCTTTTTTCTATTACTAAACATTTTTTGCCTTTTTTTGTCATTTCATGAGCAAATACGGCACCATAAAGTCCTGCTCCAACAATTAAATAATCATATTTTTTCATTTTTTCCTACTTTCTTTTCTTTATTATATCATATACTTTTTTTATTTTCGATTTTCTTTTTCTTCTTTTCTACTTCTTAAATAACTTTTTAATGACTCTGCTACTTCTTCTGGTAATATTTTTTGTAATTCTTCTTTTGTAGCTTGTTCCATGTTTGTTACACTACCAAATTTTTTTATGAGTTCCTTTTTTCTTTTGGCTCCAATTCCTGGTATTCCATCTAATACACTTGCGATGGAACCTTTACTTCTTATTGTTCTATGGTAGGTAATAGTATATCTATGTACTTCATCTTGCATTCTCGTTAAATAATGGAACACATTACTATCTCTTTTAATGTCTATTAGTTCTAGTGTATCTCCATCTACTAAATCGTTTGTGCGGTGTTTATCATTTTTCTTTAAACCACAAACTTTTATTTTTAAATTTAAATCCTTTAATATTTCTTTACAAGCATTTATTTGACCAATTCCACCATCGACAATAATTAAATTTGGTATCTCCGTTTTTTCTACTAGTGCTCTTTGATATCTTCTATAAATAACTTCCCTCATCATATTATAATCATCATTTTTATCAAAGCTTATTTTGTATTTCCGATACTCATTTTTAGCAGGTAATCCATTTTTAAATACTACCATTCCTGATACTGACCAATCCCCAAATAAATTGGAATTATCAAATAAATCAATTCGGTCTAATATTTCTAAATTTAAAATTTTTCTTAATTCTTCATTTGCTTCTTCTGTTACTTTTTCTTTTTTCAAAACTAAATCTATTTCATTTTCTAAATTTATTTTGGCATTTTCAATTGCCATTTTTAAAAGATCTTTTTTCTTTCCTTTTTGAGGGTACACTAATTTTTGTTCAAAATATTCTTGTAAAACATCAGTCAATAATTCTTGTTCTAGTAAAATTTCTTTTGGAATTTCATGACGTCCATAAAAAAGGGTCATAAAGTGTTCCATATCACTTATAAAGTCTTCTACTACAGGGAATAAATCGGTGTAGCCTCCAACTAATTTGCCATTTCTTAAAAATAAAATTTGAACTGATATATATCCATTTTCAAAATAAGTCCCCCAAATATCTCGGTTGGTAAAATCTTGAATCGTAATTTTTTGTTTATCTAAAACAATAGTCAAATAGTCTAATTCTTTTTTTAGCTCTAAGGCTAATTCAAAATTTAAAGCTTTACTTAAACTTTCTATTTTCTCCATAATTTTATCTTTTAATATTTTATCGTTCCCATTTAAAAAACCAAGAATTTCTTTTTTCATCATTTCTTTTTCTTCTAATGTTCCCTTTTTTTCACAATACCCTAAACACTCCCCAATATGATAATATAAGCATACTTTTTTAGGATTTCCATCACATTTTTTTAAGGGGTACAAACGATTTAATAAATTTACAATTTTTCTTGCTGCATAAGCATTTGGATATGGTCCAAATAATTTTTTTGAATCTTTCTTTTTTATATTTAAATATCTTGATACTTTTAATTTAGGATATGGAGAATCAATGTATTCTATATATGGATAGCTTTTATCATCTTTTAGTAAAACATTATATTTTGGATCATATTCTTTTATCAAGTTAATTTCTAATAAAAATGCTTCTAGTTCACTTGATGTAACTATGTACGAAAAGTCTTTAATTTCGCTTACTAATTTTTTTGTTTTCCCAGTTTGAACACGATTAAAATAGGAATTTACTCGTTTATGTAAGTTTTTTGCTTTTCCAACATAGATTATTATACCATCTTTATTTTTCATTTGATAGCTTCCTGGCAAATGAGGAATTTGAGACAGTTTTTCTTTTAGCATAATACCCTCCTATTTCTTTTTCTTCTTATTTATTGTATCATAAGTTTAGGTGAAGGTATGAAAAAGTTAGATTGTTATGAACTAGAAATTAAAAAATCCAAATTTATTGCTTATTATTATGAAGTTCAAAGTAAAGAAGAAGTAAAAATAATTTGGGAGTCTTTAAAAAAGGAACACAAAAAGGCAAGACATATTCCGTATGCTTACCTACTTTCTAATTCTGCTGGTAAATCTGATGATAAAGAGCCTAATGGTACTGGTGGTACTCCAATTTATCAAATTTTAGAAAAAAAGCAAGTCACAAATCGCGCTATTTTTGTAGTTCGTTATTTTGGTGGGACTAAACTTGGAGCAGGTGGTCTTATTCGTGCTTACTCCAATGTTTCTAAAATGGTTTTATTAGATTTTTAAATTACTAGCGATTTCTTCTTTTCTTCTAGACTCATAATCTAATAAAGATTGCTTTTCTTTTTTGGTGAGTCTTAATTTATGAGTATCTTCTATTTCAGTGATGATTTCTTTTAAAGAAATTGCTAATGCTTTTTTAAATTGTAATAATAGTATTTTATCATTAGTAATGATTTCTCTTGTTTTTAAACATTGTAAATCTATTTCACTAAAGTATGGAAGACGTACACTACTTTTAATGTTATTTTCTTCAAATTCCATTTCATAGTCACTTAAGTAACCTAAATGGATACTATCTGGACCTTTTTCTACTAAAATTTCAGTATTTTGGCGATCATGTTCATTTGTAAAAAATTCTCTAGCTAGAAGAGCTCTTATTTCTTCTTCGATTGGCTCATTTTTACAAGTAGTATCTATAGCTTTTAAAATATTAAATCCATCTATATTCCAAGCACGTTGCTCATTTAAAAAGTCACCTAACATATAATATTTTTTATCTTCTTTTCGAGCCCATTTTGATAATAAGCCATATACTTTCTTTCCACTTATTGTCCCAGTCGATAATTCAAAATGAACAGTATCAAGGCCAAAATACTCACTTACTTTTTCGCCTACTAGTTCATGAATAATTAAAGAACGATACGAGTCTTTCTCTCTTGTTTTAAAATAATATTTTTGATTTTTTTCTTCTATCCATAATCCATCTCTTTTTAAATGACGATTGTTTCTTTTGTGAGGTGGAATAATTTTATCTTGAAAGATTATTTGCTTTTCTTCTAACTTTCCTAAATCTCGCCAATTTTTTGAAATAGACTTCTCCTGATTCCACATTTTTAAAACCCCTTTTCTTAAGTGGATATTCTATCAAAAATTGTCCGTTTTGTCAAATTTATGTCTATTTCTACTTGTATTCCCTCTTTTAATCTGTTAAAATTATACATGACTTATGAAGAAAGGAGATATGTATGGCTAATATTAAGAGTTCGAAAAAAGCAATTAAAGTTATTGCAAAGAAAACTTTAAATAACCATGAGTTAAAAGCTCGTGTAAAAAATTGCATTCGACTATGCGATAAAGCAATAGAAGCTGGAGATAAAGAAAAAGCACAAAAACTCCTTGCTGATACTCAAAAGTATATTGATCAAGCTACAAGTAAAGGTTTTATCAAAAAAAATACTGCAGATCGTCAAAAATCAAGACTTTCCCACAAAGTAAAAGAAATGGCTTAATTGTCATTTCTTTTTTTATCTTAACATATTTTCCATTATGATTTTTCTTTCTTCGTTTATATCTTCTAGTCCATAAAATTTATTATAGTAGTAATTGCTTAGTTCTTCATCAAATATACCTTTTTCAATAAACATTCCTAATTGTAAACTAAATTCTATATATTCTTTTAAAACTTCATAGTTTAAACTGCTGTTAAACATTCTAAGTTCTAATGTTTTTTCTGTAAGACGAATTCCATAATCTTTTTGAAATAATAATCTATTTCGATACTCTTCATTTTTTAGCATATGGTCGGTTGTTGTCTTTCTTAAGTGATCTGCATAACCCCCCCCCCCATATCTTTCTAATTCTTTTAAATTCACCTTTGGCTTTTTCATAAATATCGGATTGAAACGCCACAAAAAATTTTAAAAACATCTGTTTTCTATACTCATCATCTTTAAAAATTCTTTTATCTAAATGAATATGAAATCCTGTATTTTCTGCATCTTTCTTTAAATAGGCATTATTTTCTTTTAACATTATTAACTTTTCTTTTAATTCTTTTAAACAAATTTCTTTATCTTTATAAATTGGAGAAATTAGTTCTCCTCCACATTGATTATCAGTAATAGCTACCTCATCTTTTAAAGTAAAGTTTTCATAATTACATTGTTCTTTTCTATTTATATATGGTATATGATATTTTATTGACATTTCTTTTAATGATGCACCATAAAATTCTAATTCATGACCAAATTGCATATTTTCCCCCTCTTTTGAGTACTATATTATACAGGAAAAATTAAAAATGTCAAATTTTCGTTGCGAGAGATTTTTTTCTTTGATAAAATATTTTTAGGATGATGCATATGAAAAAACTAATTAGTCAGATTTTTGTTCCTTTTTGTTGTTTGTTATTTTTAACTTTTTTATTCTTTTCTTTAAATCCTATTAGTGAGCAAATTATTGATTTTTTAAAGAAAGACCCTGAACTTGTATTAAAGCCTTCTAATCAATATCAAAAAAACGAAGAGTTTTCTTTTGTAAAATCTACTACGAATTTTGTACCTTATAGTAAACAAGATATTAAAAATATTTTTTATTCTATTGTAAATAATGGATGGAGTGATTTTACTTTTTATTGTCCAAATGAATATGTTCGTTGTTTAGAAGATATGAAAGAGTTTAGTAAAAATCAAGATTTATTAACTCATTTAAATAATTTTGTCCATCCTTATAATGGTTTTTCTAATGTTCGTACTACGATTAGTGAAACAGGGGAAATTCAAATATCTGTTGATTATTTTTATAATGATTTAGAAAAACAACAAATCAATGCGAAAATTGACGCTATATATGAAGAAATTATCACCGAGGATATGGATTTAGAAAAAAAGATTTTAACTATTCATGATTATATTATTAACCATACTAAATATGATGTTTCAAGAAACAATGATGGTGAAAGTGAATATCGTTCTTATATTGCATATGGTCCTTTATTGGAAGGTTTTGCTACTTGTAATGGATATACAGATGCGATGGCTTTATTTTTAACAAAACTAGAAGTACCAAATTTTAAAGTTGCGATGACACCTGAAGAAAATTCTTCTAGTGCAGGTCATGTATGGAATGCCGTTTATTTAAATGATGCTTGGGTTCATTTAGATCTTACTTGGGATGACCCAGTTAGTAGTGATGGAAAAGATTATTTACAGCATAAATATTTTTTGATTACTACAAAGCAACTGGTAGAAGTTGATTCTGGAGAAGTTACAGTTACTGAACATGATTTTAAAAGAAGTATTTACCGAGAATTAAAAGAAACTTAGGGTTACTAAGTTTTTTCTATATATTTTGAGACATTTCTTATCGTCTCATCAAAATTTTCATAATTTACTTCAAACCATGTTACAGGAAGTTGATGATTAAAAAAAGTATATTGTCTTTTGGCATAATGTCTTGAATTTTTCTTTATTTCTTCTATACATTCAAGGTAAGAAATTTTTCCTTCAAAATATTTATAAAATTCTTTATATCCAATTGCTGTTTGTAATGCTTTGGAAGATATTTTATTTTCAAAAAATGTTTTTACTTCTTTTTCTAATCCATCTTCTATCATTTTATCTACTCGTTTATTTATTATATTATAAAGATTTTCTCGTGATGTTGTTAAACCAATAATCAAAACATCATATAAAGGTTTTGGTTCTACTTGTTCTATCCTTTCTTTACTTAAAAATCTTACCATTCTTCTTCTATTATTTGGATGAATATTACACATTTCATCTTTTTCTTTACACAGCTTAAATAATTCTTCATTTGTATAATTTGTATCATCAAAAGAAGTTGTTTCTTTCATAAAACGATAATCAAATAATGCAGCTTTTAAATAAAGCCCTGTTCCTCCGACAAAAATTATATTTTTATGTTTATATTTTTCTAATAATTCTCTAACAGACTTTTGATAATCATATACAGTATAATTTTCTGTTGGAGACACTATATCAAATAATAAATGAGGAATTCCTTCTTTTTCTTCTTCTTTTATTTTTGCTGTTCCAATATTTAAATCTTTGTAAACTTGCATAGCATCACAATTTATTATTATTGCTTGATATTTTTTTGCTAATTCGATACTTAATTTTGTTTTTCCAACACCCGTAGGTCCTACAATAGCTAGAATCATTTGATTACCTTCTTTTCTTTAGTAAGCGCAAGTGCATTTTGATACATTTTATTAAAATGGTTTCTTGAAACTTTTAGAGTTCTTTCTTTTTGTACTATGTTTTCTTCCCCACTTATTTTTTCTAAATAAAAGGCTTTTTTCGTTAATTTTAACTTTTCATAAATTTCTTTCGTTTTTATATTATTTTCTTGGAAACGTCTTTTTTCTGTCCTTGTTTTTAAAGCAAGATGCTTTCCTAAAAGATAGCTATATCCTTGACTCTTTTCTATAATTGTAATCGATGGATTTCGTAGTTTTATTTTTAATTCAGATTCCCTTTTTAATAAATGAACCATGTATTCATTTATTGGAGTATCTTCATAATAATTTATTTTTACTTCTCTTAAATTTTCTTTTTCGATTAAAAATTCTAATTTTATGATTTCAAAATTATTTTGCCATACCATATAAATTATTTTATTTCCAACTTTTATTTGTACTACTTTTCCATTTTCTTTTTTCCATATACTTTCTAAAAGTTCTAATTCTTTTAGTTCTTGTTTTAACATTGGTCTTTTTTGAAGGAGATTTTCTATATCTTTTTCTAAGAGGGCTTTATATAATTCATTTTGTAATTCTTCTAATACTTCTTTTTTCCAGATTATTTTCATAGATAAATTCTCCTTTAATTCATGCTTCTTTTGAACATTCGTTCTAAATCATAAATACTAAATTTAATAATAGTAGGTCTTCCATGTGGGCAATTATAAGGATTATCGCAAGCACATAATTCATTTAGTAATTCTTCTTGTGCTTCCTTTGAAATATGCATGTTTGCTTTTATACTCATTTTACAAGCTAAAGTAATCGCGATGGATTCATTAAATTTTATTCGGTCAAACCCAGAAAGTCCGCCAATAATTAAATCACATATTTTTCTTATGCTTTCTTCTTCATGACCTTCTAATAGCCAAGATGGATGAGCTTTGAAGATAAAGGAATTGATACCAAATTCTTCTATTTGAAAACCCATTTCTTTTAATAAATTTTCTTGTTCTTTTAATTTTAAAAAATCACTTCCATTTAATTCTAAAGTAATTGGAAAAAGCATTTCTATTGTACTTACTTTTTTTTCTTTTAAAGCTAGCATATTTTTTTCATAATTTATTCTCTCTTGAGCAGCATGCTGATCTATTAAAAACACTCCTGTTTCATTTTCTGCTATAATATATGTTCCGTGAGCTAATCCTACAGGATAAAGTTTTAATTTTTTCATTTCTTCATTTATAACTATTGTTTCATTTGGACTTTCTTTTTCGGTTTCTACGAAATCAAAAGTAGTTTGAGAATTTTTGTATTCTTCCTCTTCTTCTTTCACAATATTTTCTATTATTTCTTGTTTTATTGGATTACTAATAGGAATTCTTTCTACCGCATTTGGAATTAAAAGATTTTTATATAATGTATCTTTTAAGGTATTTTTAATTAACTCTGTTAAAACATCCATTTTTCCCATTTTAATATCTTGTTTGGTAGGATGAATATTTACATCTATTAAAGTTGGGTCCGTATTTATTTTTAATATGACAATGGGATATTTGATATCTGGTTTGTATGTATAATAAGCATCATTGATTGCTTTATTGATTTCATAGTTTTTTATTACACGATCATTTACAAATACAATCATGTGATTGCGGTTACTTTTTAGTATTTCTGGTTTACAAATATATCCATAAAGGTCAAAATCATCACAGGAATTTTTTACTTCTAACATTTTTTTAGATACTGAAATTCCATATATTTCGTGGATTGTTTTTAATAAGTCTTTGCTACCACTTGTTTTTACCACATAATGATTTTCATGACTTAATGTAAATGCTATATCGGGATGAGATAGTGCTAATCGTTCTACTAATGAAACACAGTTTGCAAGTTCTTGGGCATCACTTTTTAAATACTTTAGTCTTGCTGGAGTATTATAAAATAAATTTGTCACGACGATTTTTGTTCCTACTCTAGCATCACTTTTTTCTTCAATAATTTTTTTGCCACCTTCTATTATTATATGAGTACCCACATTCCCATCACTTGTTTTTAATTCTACTTTTGAAACACTCGCGATAGACGGAAGAGCTTCGCCTCGAAATCCTAAAGTATCAATAAAGAATAAATCATCATCTTTATAAATCTTACTTGTGGCATGTCTTAAAAACGCTAAGGAAGCATCTTCTTCATTCATACCAACTCCATCGTCTATTACCTCAATCTTTTTTTTGCCACCTTCTTCTAAATTGATTTCAATTCGTTTTGCTTTGGCATCAATACTATTTTCACAAAGTTCTTTTACTATGGAAGAACATTTTTCTACTACTTCCCCTGCTGCTATTTTATTGGCAAGACATTCATCCATTACTTTTATTTTATTCATACTACACCTTCTCTTTAAAAAATGATTTTGAAATAGAAATCTCTTCTTTTTTCACACCTTTTATAGTTAATTCACAAGCATTTTTTATATAAAAGAAACCAATTCCTTTTAAATATAAATTCGAATTATTTGATAGATTTAATTTTATTTGTTCTAAGTTTTCTCTTTTTTTCCCGTATTCTTTTTTGATATTTAGATTTTCACTACCAAACCATGTAATACTATTTTCTTTTGACAATGATATAAAAACTTCTTCCTCTAAATTTAGAGTTGCCTCTTTTTTTAGAAGATATGTTTTTGGTTTTATTTCTTTTTTTATATTCGCTTTTTTTAAAGTTTCGATGTCAAGTGGTTTCATTTCATATACCAAACCTGGAGTATCAAAAATATGTTTCTCAAGAATTTTTAATTCCACAAAATCTAGAGTGGTATTAGCAAATTCACTTATCGTTAAAGTTGGTTCTTCTAGTAACTCATTTACCATTGTACTCTTTCCAGCATTCGTAATTCCTATCAAAAAAATATTTTCTAAAGACACTTCTTCTATTTTCTCTAATAATTTTTTCTTACTAGATTTCTTTTCTTTTTGTAAAAAAATTATTGTTTCTTCTATTTTATATTCATTTTTTAACCAAGTTCTTATATTATCTTTATAAATACTTTTTGGGATAGTATCTTGTTTACTTATTACTAATGTTTTCGGCAAGTTTATTTTTTTAAAATAGTTTAGGGCTTCTTCATGTAAATTGATAAAATCGATAAAGAAAAAACAATGCCCTTTTTGTTTGTTTATTTTTTTTAATACTTCTATAGGATTTATTTTTTCTTCTTCTTTTTTATATTCTTTGTAATGCGTTAAACGAAAACATCGAACACAAAAATCCATTGTTAAATCTTTTGTATAACCTTTTTTTTCTGGTTCTTTTGTTTGTAAGAGTGTTCCACAACCAAGGCATGTTTTACTCATAGTAGTTTCCTTTCTTAAATATTCCTCTTTTTTCAAAATAAGCAAATATTCTATTTTCTATTATTCGATTTATTTTTGTCCCCATTTTTTCTTTTTTACTTATAGGATTTACTAAAATACTTGTTAATCCTAGACGATTTGCACCATAAATGTCAGTTAATAATTGGTCGCCTATGCATGCAATTTCAATATCTTTATAAGAATACATTTCTAATATTTTTCTATATTTCTTTTTTAGAGGTTTTCTTGATTTATAAGAAGAATCTATATTGCAATGTTCTTTAAATGGTTGTACTCGTTTTTTAGAAGCATTTGATAACAAGATACATTTTAATCCTAAATCTTCTAAATAAGCAAAAAAATCTAATAATTTTTTATCAGGCATATCCATATTTATTGGTGCGATGGTGTTATCTAAGTCAAAAATAAGACATTTTATTCCAATTTTTTTTAATTTTTCATAATCTATATCATAAATACTTTTTTTATAAATATCTGGTCTAAATTTATCCATTTTCCACCTCTTTATTAAGTATATCATGAAACTTTTTCTTTGGGGAAAAATTCCTCTTTGCTTTTTTTCTTTTGCTATATTTTGACATTCTTTTGAATAGAATAATTTAGGATGTGATTTTATGTTTTTATTATCTTTATTAAAACAAATGTTATTTTTTACAGGAAGTTATTCTAATAATATTTTTCCTGAACCATTAAGTGAAGAAGAAGAAAAAAATTGTATTATAAAAATGCTTAATGGAGATGAAGGGGCTCGCAACTGTTTAATTGAACATAATTTAAGATTAGTCGCTCATATTGTCAAAAAATTTGAAGTGAATAAAGAAGATACAGATGATTTAATTGGAATAGGTACTATTGGTCTTATTAAAGGCGTAGATTCTTATGAAATGAATAAAAATATTCGACTTACCACTTATGTAGCCAAATGTATTCAAAATGAAATTTTAATGCATTTTCGTAAAATAAAAGGAGAAAGTAGTACTACTCTTAGTCTTAATGATTCCATTGGATTTGATAAAGATGGAAATGAAATTAGTTTAATGGAAGTTATTCAAGATCAAAGCGAAGATTTTATAAGTACTCTTCAAGTAAAAGATAATTTAATTTTAATCAATGATTATTTAAATGTTTTAACAAAACGTGAGAAAGAAATTTTAGTAAAACGGTACGGACTTATGAATCGCAAGGAAATGACTCAAAAAGAAATTGCGAAAGAAATGCATATTTCTAGAAGTTATGTTTCTAGAATTGAAAAAAGAGCATTAACAAAAATTTTAAAGGAATTTTTAAAAAATAATAAAAGTCTTTAAAAATTCATTAGTTTCTCAGTTAAAATTTTTTCATTAAAAAAGTAGATTTTTAAAGTCTACTATTTTTTTCTTTTTAATGCATCAGTTCCTGTTGTGATACATATTCCTTTCATTTTAGAATCAAAAGGATTTTCGTATTTTGATACTTGAATTTCATTATCACCTTTTTTTAAATATTTGTTATCACAGACAATATTTTGATAATCTGAATTAGTTATTTGACTATTTTCATCATAGCCAATAAAAGGATTATAACAACTGGTTCCTAAAAATTGAGAACAAGAAATACTACAGTTTTTAACGATTACATATCCAAGTGGACTTCCATAATAATTTTTAGGTATTTTGTTTCTCTTACCCATCAAGCTTCCTGTGTAGTTTGCTGGTTGATAAACCATATGATCTAATTTTAAATTATAAAATTCTACATTCGCATATGGATGGATTTGAACAAATAATCCAATGTCTTCTTTTTCTGTTTCTATGACACCATTTTTTATTGTATGATGATTTCCTTCCACAATTAAAGTACCTGTAAAATTTTCTAATGATACACCATACATGGCAAATTGATTTAAATCTTCTTTTAATATTAGTAATATACATCCTTCTTTGATTTCTTTTATTTTATTCCAATCTTCTGGTTTTCGAATTGCAATTTCTTTATCAATTTTTCTAAATGGTGGCGCTAAATGTTTGTCAGTTTTTACATAAATTACATTTTGTCCCCAATGAAGTTTCAAATTTTTTATTTCTTCATATTCTTGCTCTTCCAAAACAATACTATTTTTTAATTCTACTTTTATATTTACATTCGATTTCAATAAGGAAATAGCCTCTTTTAAATCTTCTTTTTTATATACTTTAATGAAAAGTTTATTTGCTTTTTCTTTTTGAAAAAATATTTTCTTTTTCTCTCCTACTATTATCACTTTTGAAGGATAAATATTGTAGAAAAAAGCTTTTGTTTGTTCCCCTATTATTTTAAATACTTGTTTTTCATCACTTTCAAAACTTAAATAAATTACTCCTTTAAATTTTTTCATGTTTAAAGATTTTAATGTTTCTTTTACTAGAGAAGGTTTTATTACTAAAAATATTGTTTCATTTGTATCTAAGTTTTCTAAATCTAGAAGTTCTGTTCTTCTACTTATTTCTATCTTTTTCATGTAGTACCCCCTTCATTTGTATCATATCATACCATATTTTTGTAAAATGTAAAGTTTTCTTATAATTTTTTATTAAAAAAGTATTACTTTTTTTAGTGATTTTTTATAAGTTTTTAAATGTCGTTGTAACCTTTATTTTCAATAACTACGATATTTTTATTTTTGTAAGATATTCACAAATACTTTTATAATTTTTTATATTTTGGCTTTTAAAAGTAGTAAATTTTTAGCAAAATATGTTTGATTTTTTATCTGTATGCTTATAAATAAATGTCTATTACATAATAACTAAATTTTTATAAAAAAAAGAAGTTAGTATTCTTCTTCTATGTCTTCTAATGTTTCTAATTCAGTTTCAATAATGTTTTTAAATTTTCTTTTAAAAACAACAATTCGTTTTCTTAAATTTTCTCCATCAGCTTCTAATTTTTCTGCACGTATCAATGCCTCATTCACAATTCGTGATGCATTTCTTTTTGCTTCTTCAATTATCGCTTTGGATTCGTCTCTTGCAACTCTTTTAATTTGAGTGGATGCATCTTCTGCTATTACTAATGCTTTATTTAGGGTATTTTCCATATTTGTATATTGAACTAATTTGCTTTTTAACAAACTTATTTCTTCATCTCTTTTTTTTAAGTTGTTTAACATACTTTCATATTCTTTTGCAACTTGAGAGACAAATTGATTTACTTCATACTTGTTATACCCATTTAAGCTCGTATTAAACTTTTTCAATGCTCCACCTTCTTTAACAAGAAACTAATTATTACCAATCAATTTCATCGTCATTATTATTTTTTTTCTCTTTACTTTCTGTCTCATCTGTAATTTTTCCTTGAATATTTACATTCTTTGGAGTACATAAATAGATACCCACACCAATTTTTTGCATTGTTCCACCAATAGAATATACACATCCTGATAAAAAATCGATAATTCTTTTTGCTTGTGCAGATGTTACTCTTTTTAGGTTTACTACTACACTATTACGATTTTTTAAGTGATCGGCGATTTGTTGTGATTCTGAATATGCCCTTGGTTCTAATAAAATCATTTTGTTTCCTGTTTTATCAGCTTCTTTTAATGCTTCTTCTTCACTCACATTATAATACTCTTCTTCACTCATCGTATTTACCTCTTCTTCATCAGAAAACCATTTTTTTAATTTATTCATAGCCATTATAATCTGTCCCCTCTCGACTCTAACTACAGATTTATTTTACCAAAAAGAAAATTGTTTTTCAACGTATTTTCTTTGGTTTTCTAAAAAAAGAAACATTTTTTAGAAAAATCTTCTTTTAAAAAGATAAAAGATATGGATTAGAACTTTCTCCTGTTCCAGAAATGATTTTGACTTCTGGTTTTAAATATACACTTGGAAGGACTCTTAATAAATTTGTTACATTATAAGCATCCCCATCACCAACATTACCATCTGAACTTACAAAAAAAATATGATTTGGATCTTCTATATGTGGTGTGATTGTCCACTTATAAAATGTGTTATATAGCCAACTATTATTTTTACAATCTGCAAATTCAGTATTTTTCCAGTTTACAATTTCTTTTAATAAACAAGATTCTCTATTTTTGGTATCACCACCTGCAGATGAATACCCATAATCACTTGGATAGATTAAACCGACTTTACCTTGCCAAATTACTGGTCTTCCTTCTATTACGTTATTTCCTCTTTCATATAAATACCAATGTTTTGTAAGTCCATCTTCAGCAGTACTATAATTTGTTGATCCACCTATATTCCATAATGTGTTTGCTATCATATTTTTACTTGTTTCATCTTTTAAACCTGTAGAAGTAAAATTACAAGTCGTTGTGGCATTATATCGCCCATTATAACACTTTCCAGACTGGGCATTCCAATATAGACTTCCACCTATACTTTCATTTTCATATCCTTCATTCATTAGTTTCATTAAATCTGCATTTGTCCAATCATTTATTCCGAAACCACTATTTATACTAGAAACAGATGTGTCCCAACTTAATTGTCCTATACTTTCTTTTCTTACTAGTTTTATTCTTGATTCCCCTAAATCACTTTCATTTGTTTTCATGTTGTTCATTACACCTATTATTCGCCACAATTCATTGTTAAAAGATACATAGTTGTTTGGATTCGAACCTATGTATCTTAAATTATTATCTGTTGTGTCATCTAGTACTAATTCTTCACTTGTTTTGGCTATTTTCTTTAGATAATTTGTTGCTATACTTTCATCTATTTCTAATGGATTATCTTCATGTACTAATCCACTTCCTTCTATTTGATAAGATACTTTCTTTGTTTCATCTCCATCTATAAATTCATTTTCATCTACATAAATTTGTACACTATAAACAATATTTTTATTGGCTTCTATTTCTTCTGTTGTTAATATTTCTTCTGTTAGTTCACTTATCTTTTTTGGATAACTTTCTATTACTTCTAATTTTTCTCCTATTTGTTTTCTTAATACTACTTTTAGTTTACTACTTTCCATTGTATGGTCTTCATTCGCTTTTAATTTAAATGTGTAGTTCCCTTTTAGACTTCCTGTATTTCTTACACTAAATTGATATCCACATTCTCCTATATATAATGTTGATTCTTCATAACTCATTGGTGTAAAACATATCTCTTTTCCATTTGAAGATATTTCTTCTCCTTTTGTATATGTAAACTTTAAATCTCCTGCTGTTACTTCTTGATTCTTGCTATTTTCATTTACTTGAAAGAACATGGCATAGGATACACTCATTACTACTATTGTTGTACAGATGATTACATAACTTGCTAGTTTTGTTTCTCTTTTAAATATATTTTTAAAACTTAGATTACTCTCTTTCATATTCTCACCTATTCTTTTTTAATTATATCATATTTTTTTCTTTTCATAAAAAAAAACTAACTCATTTTGTTAGTTTTAAGTATTATTATTTTTGAGATATTTATATTTCAAGTCCATTTATTATATTATATCATAGTTTTTTCTTGTAAAAATGTTTTTAATTCTTTCACATCCATGGTTATTTGTTCCATTGTATCCCTATCTCTTAAGGTAACTGTATTATTAGTTAGTGTTTCATCATCAATTGTTATGGCAAACGGAGTTCCTATCGCGTCACTTCTTCTATAACGTTTTCCAATGCTACCTGATTCATCGTAACTGCACATAAAATCTTTTCCTAATTCTCCATATATTTCCATCGCTTTTTCAGCATGTATTTTTTTCATCAATGGTAAAATAGTAACTTTATAAGGCGATATTTCTGGATTTAATTTTAAGACTAATCTTTCTTCTTCTCCAATCATTTCTTTTTGATAAGCATCTGTAAGTATTGCAAGAATTAGTCTATCTAATCCTACTGATGGTTCAATTACAAACGGTAAATATTTTTCATTCGTTTCTGGGTCTAAATATCTCAAATCTTGTTTCGAATGATTCATGTGAACCCCTAAATCATAATCTGTACGATCTGCAATTCCCCAAAGTTCTCCCCATCCAAAAGGGTATTTATATTCTATATCTGTAGTTGCTTTACTATAAAATGATAATTCTTGTTGTTCATGGTCTCTATAACGGATATGTTCTTTATTGATTCCTAAATCTTTTAAAAATTCTAAACAAAAACTTTTCCAATAACCAAACCATTCTAAATCACTTCCGGGCTTACAGAAAAATTCCATTTCCATTTGTTCAAATTCTCTTGTTCTAAATGTAAAGTTTCCAGGAGTAATTTCATTTCTAAAACTTTTTCCTGTTTGACATATTCCGAAAGGAACTTTTGCTCTCATGCTTCTTTGAACATTTTGAAAATTCACAAAAATTCCTTGAGCTGTTTCCCCTCTTAAATACACTTTACTTTTTGTATCTTCTGTAACTCCTTGATGTGTTTCAAATAGTAAATTAAATTGTCTTATTGGAGTGAAATCGCAAGCTCCACATTCTGGACAAACAATATTTTTTTCTTTGATGTATGTCTCAATTTTGGTATTTTCCCATCCATCTCCCGTTTCTACACCACCAGTAAATTCTTCAATTAGTTTATCTGCTCGATGACGGCTTTTACATCTTTTACAATCTATTAAGGGGTCTGCAAATGATGCGACATGACCACTTGCTACCCAAACTTCTGGATTCATAAGGATTGCTGCATCAATTCCGTAGTTGTAAGGATTTTCTTGAACAAATTTTTTCCACCAATATTTTCTTACATTGTTTTTTAATTCTACTCCTAATGAACCATAATCCCATGTATTAGATAAACCACCATAAATTTCACTTCCCTGAAAAATATATCCATATTGTTTACAATAGTTTACTAATTCTTCCATTTTCATAATTTTCCTTCTTTCTAATAAAAAGACTCCTAGAAATTTATAAGGACGAGTAGACCCCGCGGTTCCACCTTATTTATTCTAAGAGAATCTCTTTTTCTAATATAGCTCTGGTTTTCCACACCTTCATCGCTTGTATGTATATATTATATGAAATATTTTTTTAAAAAACAAGTTTTTTTGTGATTAAACATTTGCTCTTTAATTTAAACTAAATATTTGAAAACATCTTAGTTAACACAATAATAATTTTGCGTATCTACTTCTGTTAAATCAATACCACTATTATTTATAACGTTTTCAGATACACTGCCAAACATACAATCAACTTCTGTTTCTTTTGTTGGTTTCCAGCCATTTAAATTTAATAATGCTAAATTACTACATCCATAAAACATACGACTCATATCCGTTACATTTGTTGTATTAAAATTACTTAAGTCTAATGCTGTTAAACTGCTGCAACCACCAAACATCTCACCCATATTCGTTACATTTTCGGTATTAAAATTACTTAAATTTAATGATGCTAAATTTTGACATCCAGCAAACATACCTGACATATTTGTCACATTTTTTGTATTCACATTTTCTAATCCTTCGATACTTTGAAGACTATAACTATTTGCAAAAAATCTTCCACTATTCTCTGGTAAATAGATTGTTCCTTCTGCTTGAATAATTACAGTAGTAAGAGGAGCTTGAGCTCTTGTTACACTCTCATCTTGTTCTTCTACTACATAAGCTAATACTGTTCCTGTTTGATTTTGACTGATGTCTATTGGTTCTACTCCTTCTATTGGGTTTATTGTATTTTGAAAGATAATTCTTTTGGCATTATTAAAAAATGGATACAAATCACCATTAGAACTGCCATAACTTTCAACATTCATATAACGAGGTAAAATAGTATTTTTTTCTATTTCTGCTGTTTCATTAGACATATAACTACTAGTTACTGTTATTTTACTTTTCCAATTAGCATTCATCACTTCTTCTATTGCTGGAGTATCAGGATTCATAAATAAGAGTAAGTTAAATTCTCTACTTTCTTTTGGTCCTAAAATAAATTGATATAATTTATATGCATCTATTGCTTCAGGAATTACTTTATTTTCATTATTTAATTCTTGATCTGTTAATATATTATCTACTATATCACTATTTAGGTTATATATGTATAAATATTCTTTTAATAATAAATTTGCTTGCTGCCAATTTAAATTTTCTGTACGAGCAATATATTCTTCGCTCAGTTCTCCAAGATTAGAAAACTTTCCATTAAACAATGATATCCCAAGAGCTTCATCAG
>CANSRG010000017.1 GCA_947649355.1 uncultured Mycoplasmatota bacterium
ACTCTACTTTGAAACATCCAACCGTTAAACTATTTTCTCCTGTTTGAACATGTGTCACTTGCCATACAGCATAACTTACTCCCACGACACAAAATATTCCTATTAGTATTCCCACTACTAATAATTCTTTTTTCTTTTTCATAACACTCACCTATATTTCTATAGGATAATTGTACCATCATACCCCCCCCCCTAAGTCAATTTACATTTACTTTACACATTTCTTTTTCACAAAATTTTGTAGTAAATTTTTTGAATAAAAGAACAAAATCTTCATATAGTGTAGTATTGGAGGTTATAAAAATGGAAATATTAAAAGTTTCATCAAAATCAAACCCAAGTAAAGTAGCTGGGGCTATTGCAAACATCTATCGCGAACAAAAAGAAGTTGAAATTCAAACAATTGGTGCAGGAAGTCTAAATCAAGCAATAAAAGCAGTTGCAATTGCAAGAGGTTTTGTTGCTCCAAGTGGAGACAATCTTATTATCATCCCAGCCTTTAACGATATTACAATAGATGGGGAAAATAAAACAGCAATGAAACTAATTATTACAAATAAATAGGTTTAAAAAACCTCTTTTTTATTGAAAAAAAGATACCAAAAAGATATCTATAAAACACCACTCCAAGATTCATGCGTTGGTTTATTTGCTGGACATCCCTCAAACATAGAAATCACATTCGCATCATTCTTATGAATAAAATTGCTTCCATATATAATTTCTGTTAAATTACTACAATCATAAAACATATAACTTATATCGGTTACATTTGCTGTATCAAAATTCCTGACATCTAGTGTTGTTAAACCACCACAAGCTGCAAACATTCCACTCATATTAGTTACTTTTTCTGTATTAAAATTCCTAACATAACCAATATTTTCTTTTTCTTCATAAAAAAATCACCCTATACCTCTATAAGATGATTCTAACATATAACCCACTCCCCTAAGTCAATTTACAATTACTATACACACTACTGCCACATCAAAATTTGTAGAAAATAAAAACTGATAAGTGCATTCCATAATATCAAAGAAATTAAAAACAATTCTCTTTCTTTTTTACTCATTGATTTAGAAAAACGGTAAGCAAAGAAAAGCAATAGAAAAAAAGTACTAAAATAATAAAAAGAAGTTATTTGATTCGTATTGATTGGAATATGAAGAATATTTTCTTGTACACTTGGAACACATCCACACCCAAAAATAGGAAGAAGTACATGTTGATTCAAAAAAAGAAAAATATAAAATGTTACTAAATGATATAAATAGAAAAAAGTTTTTCTAATTTTTTTATTTTTGTAAGAAAAATACCCAAGACCTACAGTTGCTAAAATACTTAAAAAGAGAAAAAGAAACTCCATTTATTTTTCCCACCTTCCATAAATCCCACAAGGCAAAATTAAATCACTATCTTTCATTGGAATTCCTAATTCATCACTAGAAATTGTTCCACCAAATTTTTTACCAACCGTCAAATATAAAATATTTTCTAAAATAGTTTTAGATAATCCTGTACTATAAGAATTGATTAAAAATAAAACAGGATGATCACTTAACAATTCAGTTGCATCTTTTACTAAAGAAAACAAATCTTTTTCAATATTCCAAACTTCATTTTTACTTCCTCTTCCAAAACTAGGCGGATCCATTAAAATAATATCATATTTATTTCCTCTTCTAATTTCTCTTTTTACAAATTTTTGGACATCATCTACCAAAAAACGAATATGCTTATCTTCCAGATGATTTGCCAAAACATTTTCTTTTGCCCAGTCTATCATTCCTCTTGAAGCATCCACATGAACAACATCAGCACCTTCTTTTAAAGCTGCAATAGAAGCCCCTCCTGTATAAGCGAACAAATTTAAAACCTTTAAAGGACGTTTTTCCATACGTATTTTTTCTCGAATTAAATTCCAATTATATGCTTGTTCTGGAAATAAACCAGTATGTTTAAATCCCATAAGTTTTAAACAAAACGTCAAATCTTGATAATGAACTTGCCATGAAGTAGGAACATGTTTTTTAATATTCCACTCTCCCCCTCCAGAACTACTTCTTTTATAATGAGCATCACTTGACCAAACATCTAATTTTTTTTCATTCCATATTATTTGGGGGTCTGGTCTTGTTAAATGAACCCCATTCCAAAATTCATATTTTTCGCCATTTGCCATATCTAAAATTTGATATTCAAAAAAATCATGTACTAATTTCATTTTAATTTTCCTTTCGTTAATAAAAGTATAAAACTTTCAAAAAATTCAAATATTCCTACTCCAAATACATAAAAACCTAATACGATAATCAAAACAGATTCTTCATAAAAAAAATGAAGACTAGTTAAAATACTAAATAATAAAAATAACAAAAGCTCCGAAACAACAAACATCCAAAATTTACTTTTTCTATCATGAAAATAATCAGCTTTTTTAAGTTTTACAATAGAAACAAAGAAAGAAAAACCTAATATAAGAAAAGCAAATGATTTAGAAATAGAAAAATCTATCCAATAAAAAGAAAGAATCGCAAGAACTAGTCCAATAAAAACTAACCATAAATTAGAATACTCTTTTTCTTTAGTATCAATTAAATATGCAAGAAGATGAAATAAACCGTAAAAGAGGAAAAAAAGACTTATAAAAACTTTTATATTAGAAAAAGAAATATAGGAAGAACAAAGAAGAAATGTTCCATATAAAATAAGAAAGAAAGAACCCAAGACACTTCCTAAAAATTTATCTGACTTCATAATACATCACCTAAATGTATTATAACAAAAAGTAAACCAAAATAGGAAAAAAGTGACTCGACAAGAGAAATATTTTATGATAGAATAACACTCAATTAAAAGGGGGACTTGTTATGACACTAAAAGAATTAGAATTATTCGCACTACAAAAACAAGATTTTAAATTAGAATTAAACGAAGAAATTGCAAAGGATGTATTAGAAATAATTTTTGTTTTATTTCCTTTTTATGAAAGATATAAAAATGACCAAAGATTTAAAACAAATCTTGAGCTTCTTCAAACACTTTATGATCACTTGGGTAAACAAAGTAAAGATTTTAAAGAAATACTTGATACAATATTAAAACAATTTGCTACAAATAAAAATGCTTTCATTTTAAATACAATAAAAAATACACTAATAATGGAGAAAATTCCAAAATATCCTGGAATTGGCATAGAAAAAATTACCAAAAAAGATACATTGTATAATGTAAGTTCTATTTTAGGAGAAATAAAAGTGGAAAAAGCTTCTCAAAAATGGCCTTTAAAACAATCTTTATCAGGAAAATTAAGTCGAGAATGTTTTAAAAAAAGTTTAGAATTTGTAAAAGAAAATCCAAATTGGAAAGTAGTTTTATCTTATATACCGAATTATTTTTACAAAGGTTACTATCATGCTTATTTAAAAAACGAAGAGTATGTATTAGATATTGCAAGAAATATGGTATTAGAAAAGAAAATGGGAGAAATATTACTAGATGGAGAAATTTTTAAAGAACTTACTCTAGAAGAAATTGAAAGAGAAAAAAATATTTTAAGAGAACAAATAATAGGATTTAGGGAAAACGAATATTTATTAGGAATTCTTACTTGGTATTTAGATTACCAAAATACTACGAAAGGACAAATCACAAATGACAGCCAAAGACATCTATAAAAAATGGGAATTTTTAGAAGAAGAAGACCTTTTAAAAGAAACCTTAGAAGAATTAAAAATAGGAGAAATAATTCTTAGAGAATTAAACCTAGAAAATAAAACAGATTATAATCATTATAGAGAAATATTTTATTATCAAAAAGAAAAAAGAAAAGAAATAAAAAAGATTTTAGAAGAATATCATATAAATTATTCCTATGATATATGGGATGGAATAAGATACCAACTACGAACTTTACAAGATAAAATTTATAATCCATGTAATTCTTTATCTAGCTTTCCAGGAATCAATACTTTTTATAAAAAAGGAAAATCATACATTTTTGAAACAGAACTTGGTGAAATAACAGTGAAAAAAGCAACAGAAACATTAAAAGAAAAAAGTCTTAAAAAAACACTATGGTGTCATTGTTATGCAAGAACTTACGATTTATTAAAAGAAAATCCAAATTATAAAGCCATTCTTAGTTATTTAAAATTTCCTTTTTGTCGTGGTTTTTATCATGCTTATATTGAATCTGAAGATTTCATTTTAGATCCTGCTACAAACACATTTTATATTGATAAAGAGGATGCCAAAAAAATATTACAAGGAAAAACAATTGCTGATGCTACATTAGAAGAACTATTAGAAAATTTTGAGAAAATGAAACAACAATATGCGAACTTCACGAAATACTTTACACCCATTACCGCGATGATTGCCAAAGAAGATATACTAAAAAGAAAACTACAAAGGTAAAAAATTAGTCATTTTAAGACTTACATTTCTAGTAAAAGGATAAGTATAATTAGAAGTATCAGTAAGATAAGGTGCTACTACTACCATACTATATGTTGGATTTTCTCTTGGATAATAAAAAACAACAGTAGAATTGATTACCTCGGTATCCACTACTCCATCTTGATTACTATCATAAAAAGTTTCACTTGTTCCTGTTTTACCTACTGCTTGTAAATCTTCTTTCACATAACTAGAAGCTGTACCTCCATGAAAAACTTGATAAAGACCTTCAGTAATTCGGTCATAATAATTTTTTTCTAAACCAACCTCATTTAAAAAGACACTTTTGTCTTCTTTTTTTATTCGTAGTGCATAACGTGTTCCATAATTACTAATAGTATTGATGTATTGAAGTAAACTTATCGGAGTATAAGTGTCATATTGCCCAATAGAATAATTTAAAAGCAAATCTCCTGCAATCTTTTCTCCTTTCATACCCGTTTGTTCTATAGGAAAATCTATTTCAGTCTTCTCGCCAAGACCATAAGAAGAAAAGACATTACGATAACGAAGAAAATCTTCTTCACTAACAGAAAATTTCATATTATAAGAATACTTTTGACCAGTTGTTTGAATCGCGGTTAAAAACTGATAATAATTAGAAGAAGTGCGAAGTGCTGTGATATCATCTACATATCCAAGTTTCATGTAAGAACATTTTTCTGGCTCACTCCAAAGTTTTACACAACTATCATTTATCTTTTTCCCAACCTGAATCCCACCTGTTAAATAACCAACCGTATTACTAGCACCTTTTACTACACTACCCATTGCATAAGAAGAAGTAAAAGAAAGAATAGTAATATCACTAAATTCACCATTATCTAACAAACGAAGACCACAAATAGCAAGAATTCCCCCATCTATTGGATTCCCTACCATTGCATAAGCATCATGAAAATATTTTGCACTAGCTTTAGTCTTAGCACTTTTCATTTCCTCTTTCATAACCCGTTCTAACTCCAATTGAATATCAATATCTAAATTTAAAATTAAATCACTTCCACGTTCTGCATCTTCTAGTAAGGTCAAACTATTATCTTTGTTTACATAATACTTCGCTTTTTTACCAACCAAAAGTGTTTCATATTCACTTTCCAAACCACTTACACCTACTTTATCATTTAAAAGATATCCCAAAGAAGAATAATAAGACAAAGATTCTTTAGGAATACTACCTACACTACCAAAAAAAGTTTTCAATAAATTACCATAAGGATAAACTCTTTTAGAACCAACTTGAATAGAAATCGTTGGCAAAGAAAGAGAAAGTATCTCTGCGACAAAACTATCTGTTACATCAGAAAATAACACTTTATCTTGATATCCATAACCTTCTTGCATTTTAGAAAAAAGATAAATAATTTTTTGTTCTTCTAAAGAATAATTTAACATATCTTCTGTAATTCTTTCCCATTTTAGTTTTTTAATATCATCATTTGTAAGCTTACGTTCCTCCCACAAAGACCATTCTTCTAAACTAATTAAATCTTTTCCATTATTATTTTTAGCCAAATAATAATTTTTAAGCTCTACACTAGAAAGAGAAACATCATTTACAAAAGGACTTAGAGTTTTACTTAGTTCTAATTCAGATGCAATACTACAATTTGCATCTTTATGATATACAATATTTAAAACACCTACATTATCCACTAATATTTTTCCATTACGATCTAGTATTCTTCCTCGTGGAGCAGTATCACCATAAACAATACGTTCCATCTTTTCTTCATACAAAAAAGAATAATATTCATGATTCTTCACATTGATATCTATTAAAACAAGAAGAAAAGAAAAAAAGATAGTTCCTAAAAAAAGTTTCGATTTCATAAAAAATCACCATTATTAGTATTAAAAAGAAAACGAAAATCATACCATATAACAGGTGATAAAATGTATAATTTAATAAAAAGATATATGAGTAACTTAACGAAAGAACAATTAAATAACTTTGCGATAAAAAATAATGTTTCATTAAATGAACAAGAATTAGATTTTACTTTCGTATTTATAAAAAAAAATTGGGAACTTATTTTTAGAAATCCCAATTTACTAGACTTAAATCGTTATAAAGAACAATATACAGAAGAAAACTTTGAAAAAATTAAAAAACTAATCGCTTTCTACTATCAAAAATATGGACATTTACTATAAGATTATTTTGTGTTTTTATAATAATTGACAATATGTGAAAGTAAATTCTCATCAAATACTTTTTCTTTTATCATTAAAATTTCAAAACGATATGGTGGATATATTTTTTCTTTAGCATCAATATGTTCTCCTACATAAGGAGTTTCTAATATTTTCACAACATTTTTTAATTTTTCATGATATAAAATAGATAATAAAACATCAAAACCAATCGTTCCGTAACCAATATTAGCATGACGATCTTTATGACTTCCCAAGACATTTTTACTATCATTTATATGAATACAACCAATTTCTTTTAGACCTATTTCCTTATCAAATGCTTCTAAATAAGAATCAAATTCTTTTAAAGAAACTCCAGAATCATGTAAGTGACATGTATCAAGACAAACCCCTACACGTTTATTTGTTTTCTCATATAAAAACTTTATTTCTTCTAAATTACTTCCACACTCTGTTCCTTTACCAGCCATTGTTTCAAGTAAAATCTTACAAGAATAATGATTTTCTAGGATAAGATTTAATGCCTCAGAAATATTTTCTAGTGCTTCATTTTTAGAAAGACCAACTGCACTACCAGGATGTAATACAATAAAAGAAACCCCAAGTTCATCACAACGACTAAGTTCTTGTTTTAAAAAGGAAATACTAAAATTCCATTTTACAGGATCTTTTTTATTTGCTAAATTGATAATATAAGGTGCATGACAAATTACATTAGATAAGGATAATCCATGTTCATTCATATACTCCTTTGCTTGCTCTAATAAATCCTTATCAATTTCTTTTCTCATTGTATTTTGAGGAGCTCCTGTATAAAACATAAACGCATTAGCTCCATAACTAACTGCTTCTTTTGCACTTCCTAAAAGCTGTTTAGAAGAAAAAGAAACATGACTACCTAAAATCATTTATAACACCATCTTTCTAAATGATTATATCAAAAGAAAAAGAAAAAAAGAACTAAAAATTGTTCTTTTAAAAATTAAGGACAAAGAGAAGCAGCAGAACCAGTAGTTAATTCTTTGATATCAGTATCTGTATCAATATCTTCTCCTTTATTTTCAATAATATGTTTATCACTACTCATAGAACCAGTAATAGATAATTTACCATTTACATATGTTACATCTACATGACCAACATAATCATTTTTATTATCAAAATAATCGCCTAAATCTGAAATATTATAACATTTTGTAGGATTGTTTCCAGTAATTTTTCCATTCATAATATCAATTTGAGCCTTTGTTCTTGAGGCATTTAAAAGTTCTAAAAATTCTGTTTTAAAAGCACCTTTTTGAGCATTATCTAAAATACCAAATACATTTGCTCCAGCAACTAACATTAAAATAGCCAAAATAACAATAACAGCCAATAACTCAATTAACGTAAATCCATCTTTTCTCATGTTTCCAAACACTCCTTACTCTAAGGATAATTATAAACAGATTAACAAGCAATGTCAAGGGAAACAAACTAGCAATTTACACATAACCTATTATTAGGTGATCCTTATGAAAAGATGTTGTAACAGAGGACCAAGTTTCTTTACTGTCCTTGCTATTTTAATATTAAGTGTTTTAATTTTTTATCAAGTGTTAATCACACTAATCCTACCTTTTAGATTTAATATTTTTATATTATTTTTAGAAATAACTTTACTTTTATTTCTCTTGTTTCGAATAGTATGGCCGTATTAAGTGTTCTGTTTTATAAACATAATCAAGAACATTACGAACATGATTTACTTTTTGAAATTCACTTCCTTTTTCTAAAAACTTAGGTGGAAGAGAAATGACTATAAAAAATAATTGTTTTTCTTCTTCACTCCAAGGACATACTCTTAAGTACTCATTAAAAATAACTTCAAAATTTAAATCAAAATAAGAACACTTATAAAACTCTACTAAATCCTTAACAGGACTATCTTTACAAGATTTATCCCAACTAAGTAAATAATCACCATCACTTTTATGATAATGTTCTAAACACAAATTATTATGAATTTGACAAACACGATAACGATTTAAAATCGTTACTTTTTTATACCAATCTTCAAGTTCATTCCTAGAAAAATTTAAAGAAGCTAAAATTTTAGAAATATTAGTAAGTAAAAGATTTTCTGAAGGACTTGGAAATACAACTTTAAAATATTCTCCATAAATTTGTTCATAAAAATAAGTCAAATATTCTATTTGCGAACTTACATCTTCATATATTTTTTTGTATTCATCCGATGAAACATCTTTATAATAAGTTGTTTTTTGATGCAATAAACCAACAATTTTTATAAAGTCCATTGCCTTTTGTTCTTTAGGCATTTTAAAGTCTGAAACATAGGAATACACGTTCACTCCATCTCTTGAGTCATCAATTAAAGGAGGAAAATAAGAAAAATTACGACTAGATAAATAATCGTAGATTTCTCTTATATTTTTCTCTTTTTTTTCTTTTATAACAAACGTACCACTCGTAGATTCTAGTATTTGTACGTCCTTTAGCATCGTAACTTTTGTTGGTCTATAAAGATCTTTTAAAACTTCTAAACTTCTAAGATTCATCACTACATGGAATAATAAGTTTATCTAAAGAAGCAATTTGACTTACATCATTATATTCAGAAAGTAAATTTAAATTAGAATTATACATAGTACAAATAGTTTCTATAGATTCGCCTTCTTTTACTATGTGAATATGATAAGTCGCGTATTCTTCTTCATTAGTGACAGCATCAATAATTACTTCTTCACTTTCCGTTCTTTCTTCTAATTCTTTATCTTCTACTTTTTCATGTTCTTCCTCTAAAATATTATCTTCTATCAAAGTTTCTTCATTTAAAATAGAAGTATTTTCTTCCAAATTAGAAACATTTTCTTCTACAATTTCTTCTGTGATAATTTCCTCTACAGTTTCTTCTTCTTTTTCTTCTTCTTTTCTTTCTTCCATCATTTTTAAAATAGCTTCAGTATCTACCTCTACTGGTTCAATTGCTTCTTCCTCTTCCTCTACAACTTCTAAAATCGTTCCATCTAATTCCAATTCAATATTTACTTTAATTTTACTTTCATCTACTATATCATAAGCAAAGTCACTAATCTCCAGTGATACACTTTCATGGTCTAATTCATTTGGAATTTCAATAGAAAAAGGAATTTTAAAGGAAAAAGGAATCACATTTGCACTAATCTCATGACTTTTATAATCTCCTGTCACAAATAAATTTCCTTCAATAACATCTTGTAAAACCTCAAATTCTCTTTCTAAAGAAATACTAGTAATCTCACTTAACTTTCCTGAAAAATCAAGTTCTTTGGAAAAAGGTATTACACTCTTCATATTATCATCCTCTCTTATAAAAGATATGACAGGCAATAAAAAAAGATACCTAAAAAGATATCTAGAAAACACCATTCCATGAAGAATCAGTTGGTTTATTTGCTGGACAATTTAAAAACATATCTGTACTATCCATATCAGCTTTATGAACAAAGTTAGTTCCATATGTAATATTAGTTAATGAAGTACAATTAGAAAACATAGAAGCCATTTCATAAACCTTTTGTGTATTAAAAGAACTTAAATCTACAGATGTTAAACTACCACACCCTGAAAACATAGCAGATAAATTCAATAAACTGCTTGTATTAAGTCCACTTAAATTTACAGAAGTTAAACTTGTACAATTTTCAAACATAAAATTCATATGAGTTACATTTGAAACATTCATTCCACTTAAGTCTATTGTTGTTAAATTAGCACATCCTGAAAACATTTGTTGCATCATTGAAACTTTACTTGAATCAACATGTTCAAATCCTTCAATACTGTTCATGCCCATTTCCATAAAGAAAGAAGAACAATCATCTGGTAACATTATTTTTCCATTCGCCATAATATAAGTAATCTTTTCACTTGGATTACTTGCATCTACATATGCTAATACTCTTCCATCTTGTTCTTGACTTACATCAATTGGTTCTACTCCATCTATTGGACGAATTGTGTTTTGAAAAATTATTTTAGCACTATCTTTCATAAATTCATAATTATCAACGGTAACTAATTCTTCACCACTACCAGCTTCTTCTTCACCTTCAATCACTTCACCTTCAACTTCTTCAGAATTATCTAAAGCATATGTAGCACTAGAAGTTTCTGTATATCTTGCTAAAATCATATTTTCAATTTTTGGAACTGCTTGATAACTTGTTGTAATACTTACTTTACTTTCTAATATTTTATTCATTACATCTTCTATAGCCGGTGTATTTTCATCCAACCATAAACGTACTTCATAATTTTTTTCTTCTAATTCATTTAAAACACCATTTTCTAAAAGATACGAAGAACTCGCATTTTCTATTGTTGTTACTACACTTTCATTTTGACTTAATATACTAGAATTATTTAAAGCTCCTTTTTGATTTAATAACACTCTTACATAATCTAATCGATTTAATGTAGTTGTATTTAAAACTTCTAAATTCACTTGATATGATGCCTTAGTATTACAAGTATTTGTTATTGTAAATTCATATGGCACTAAAGCTTTTCCTTTTGTTTCATTCATTGGAAAAACATTACTAAGTTGAATTGGATTTTTATCGGTAAAAGTAATTTGAAAACAACCAGTAGTGACTACATTTATTCCAGTTTGTTGTAACGTTAATTGCCATACTGCATAACTTACTCCCACAAGTGCGATTATTCCAATCAATATACCTATCCCAAATAATAATTTTCTTTTTTCTTTCATAACCATCCCACTTTCTTTTTTTGTAATGTACATAACATTTACTCATTACTATTCTCAATCATTATTCTACCATACCCCTCCCTCTAAATGTCAATAGACTTTCTAATAAAAATTTGATAAAATGAATAAAATAAATAGAATGGAGAGGATAAAAATGAACGAAAAAGTATTTAAAGCTTATGACATAAGAGGAACTTATCCCGAAGATATAAATGAAGATTTAGCTTATTTAATAGGAAAAAGCTATGGTTCTTATTTACAAGAATTTCTTGGCAAGAAAAAATGTGTTCTTGGTCACGATAATCGTCTATCTAGTAACAGCTTGACAGAAAGCTTGACAAAAGGCCTACTAGAATCTGGTATCAATGTGATTGATTATGGTCTTATTACAACACCTATGCATTATTATACAAGATATATAGAAAATACATATGGTATCATGGTCACAGCTAGTCACAATCCAAAAGAAGATAACGGATTTAAATTTTCTTTCGATTCTCTTGCAAATGCTCGTGGAGAAATGATTGAAAAATTTAAAGAATACACTTTAAAAAATAAATTTAAAACAGGTAATGGAATTTTAGAAAAAAGAGATATTAAAGAAAAATATTTAAATTATTTAAAAGACAATATCAATATGGGAGAGAAAAAATTAAAAGTTATCGTAGACGCAGGAAATGGTGTTACTACAACAATTATGAAAGAAGCTTTTAATCAATTTGAAAATTTAGAAATGATATATATCTGTGATACAAATGACGGAACTTTTCCAAATCATCATCCAGACCCTGCCGTAGAAGAAAATATGAAAATGTTAAAACAAAAAGTAATCGATGAAAAAGCAGATCTTGGCATTGCTTTTGATGGAGACGGAGATAGAATTGGAATTATTGACGAACAAGGAAAATTCGTCATGGCTGATAAATATATGATTGTAGCTATAAGAGATTTAATAAAAAAAGTAGAAAATAAAACGTTTCTTTGTGATGTAAAATGTTCCAAAGCTTTAATGGACGAAATTGAATCTCTAGGAGGAAAAGTTTATATAAATAGAACAGGAACAAGTTTTACAGAAAGTGCCACAAAAGAACAAAATATTCCTCTTGGTGGCGAATTATCAGGTCACATTTTCTTTAATGACCGAGGCCCAGAAGTATGTAGTTCCATTTATGCTGGATTAAGATTTTTAGAAATTTTATCAAAAGAAGAAAAATCATTTAGCAAGCTTTTAGAAGGAACAAAAGAATACTACTCTACAGAAGAAATAAAAATTGCAACTACAAATGAAAGAAAATTTGAAATAGTAGAAAAAGTAAAAGAATATGTAAAAAAGAAAAATTATAATTATCTAGACATAGACGGAGTTCGTGTCACATTTAAAAACAGTTGGGCACTAATACGCGCTAGTAATACTGGTCCAAATTTAACTTTAAGATTTGAAGCAACTACAAAAGAAGAATTAGAAAAAATACAAAAAGAGTTTATTGATTTTGTAAATGAAATCAAATAAACTCTTTTTTATATAAATAATTACTGACTATTTTTTATTTTTTTAACTTGCCTAAATTTAATTCATAAACAATATCACACAATCCTTCTATATCTTCCTTAATATGTGAAGCGATAATAATTATTTTTTTCTTTTTTGTTTCCAATTTTAAAAATTTTCTGATTTGCAATGTCGTTTCCTCTTCTATTCCATTAAATGGTTCATCAAATATCATAATATTTGTATCTTCTATAAGAACTTGAGCAATTCCTAACTTTTGTTTCATACCTAATGAAAATTTTTTAAAAACTTTTTTATTATTCTCTAAATTAACAAGATTTAAAATTTTTTTTATTTGATTATCAGAAACTGTATTATTAACAGAAGAAATAATTTTTAAATTCTCATAAGCATTTAAATCTGGAAGATAACTAGGTTTATCTAACAAAGCAGATATAGATAAAGGAAATTGCCCCCTTTCATAAATTTCAACCCCGTTAACAATTACCTGTCCCTTTGTTGGCGGTAAAAATCCACAAATAGTTTTTAAAAGCATACTTTTTCCTGAACCATTTCTTCCAATCAATCCATAAATTTTCCCTTCATTGAATTCTAAACTAATATCTTCTAATATATAATTATTATCTATTATTTTAGTAACATTTTTTAACAAAATACCCATAATTAACCTACTTTCTAATTCCAATATTATTTTTTTTACCAATTTTATAAGAAAAAAATATACAAATAGCAAAACAACATATATAATAAACAAAATCTGAAACTACACAAAATATTATATCATTAGATAATTCTAAACCAAATGCATGAAAACCTGGATTAAAAAACGCTAAAATTCCATCTACATAAAATACTCGAGTAAATTCTAAAAATAAAATATATATAGATGTAATAAGCAAAGAATAAAATTGATTTTCAAATTTCATTGAAAAAATATAATGAAGTAATCCTAACAAAAATAAAGTAATCAAAACTCTCACAACACTAAGCAAAATCAAATAGATATAATGTACATTATATTGTGAATAAAAGCTTAATCCATTACCACTTTTGGGAACAAAATTACAAAATATTCCTAAAATAAGCAAAGTAATTAAAAAGAAAAAAAGAGTAACTTTCAGTAAAAATAATAGATGATACGAAACATATTTTTTTCTACTTTTTAATCTTAATATAATTTCATAACGACAGTCTAAAAAATTAAATAAATTATGAAAAAGAGCTAAAAAAGAAGGTAACAAAAAAATTATCGTAAATTTTTCGTTTGTCAATGTACCTAAAAAAATATCAAAATATTCTCGATTAGCATATTCAAACGACACAAAAAAACATCCTAAAACTAAATAACATATAATCAAAATTGTATATTTTCTAGAAACAAAATACTCTGTTAACTTGTCAAAATTACTCTTCAAAATTACTCACCACCTGTATTTTATTAAAATATAAATTATAAATAACTAACGATGTGAACAAAAAAAACACTATCATTGTAAAAAGGGCAATTAAAATATTAGAACCACATGTATAACCAATCATCAAACTTAAATATGACAATTTCTGTTGCAAAATATCACCACCAATAATATAAGAAATAGTTTGAATCAAAAATTGCACAAAAAAATTTAATAAATGAAAAAAAACAAAACTACTAAGAACTGAAACATAAAACTTTTTTATGCAATAAACAAATGCTAAACCTATATTTGTAATTGAAGCTATAAATAAAAATCTACAAATAAATGACAATAAAACATAAAAATAAGGTGAAGTAATTAAACCTTCTAAATATAAATATTCAATATCTCCTCTTGGAGCAGCCAAAATATCAGGGTATAAAAATCTACCAATTAAAAATACAAATACAATTATCAAAAAAAGAGGAAAAAAACCTTTTAAATAACTGCATAATATTTCTTTAAACATTATTCTATGAATAGAGACTTTTAATAAAGCATTTTTTAAATAACTTCCTGACATTTTATAAAAAAAATCTTTTAAAGAATTTATAAGAACAATTAAAGGTAATATAATTTGTAAATATTGAGCATAACCAATAGTCAAGTTTGTATGCCAAAATGCAAAACAATCTTGAAAATCCAGAAAATAATAGCCATAACGCAGCTTTGGAATCATATTTATTAATATTAAAATAAACAATATTAAAAACGAAATTAAAAACTCTTTTGAGTTCAAATATTTTTTTACTTGTAACATCATTTCACCACCTTAAATATGATAGAGTTTAAAAAATTAATGTAATTACTTAACTATCTACGATCATCAACATACCAATCTGCATAATGGATAGTTGTATTTCCAAAATGCAATAAATCAGTACTAAATTGTACAGTATAATCTCCAATATGAGTTAAAAATAATGAATCTGAATCGCGAAAAAAAGATAACTGTTTTTCTTTGTCAAGTGTAGTTAATCTTTGCCAAGAACCATTATTATCATTTTTTCCATTACTAAAATGTCGTACTCTTACGTCAACATCTCTACTAACACTAGTATTATAAAGATAATCATAGCCCCATCCTATTTCTTCAGAATTAATTGTAAATGGCCTGGTTTGCCAATCACCATTAAATCCTGGAACAGTTTCATTTTTAATATAACCTACAAAATGCATAGTTTTTGCAGAAAATCCTAAAGAACTCAAAAATAAAGTAAATATAAATATTACTAATAATGTTTTTAAATATTTCATAAAATGTTTACCCTCTCTCTATTTTAATACATACTTTTCAAACTCTATCAACTGCATCATATCATAAGTAAAGTAAACATTTTAAAATTCACGCACTATTAGTTGTAAAAAAATTATTTTTTTAAATTACAAACAGAAATAACAATTCCTAAAAAATTAAAAGATAAAAAAGAACATAAAAACAATAATTGATATTTAAAAGACTTACTAGATGTTCTATAATCATCAGAAACCAAAAGAAGGAAAATAACAAAAAGTGTAAATCCTTTTACTATGGATTGCCATAACGTAAGAACACTAAAAAGGAGCATAAAAAGATTTAAAAGTAAAAGACAGATTAGAAAAAAAGTATCATGTTTCTTTCCTCTTATTTCTATTTTTTTTACAAAAATCCCAACAACAAAGAAAAGAATATATAATAAAAATATATAAATCATGTATTTCCATATAAAATTATGATAAAAAATGAAAGATTCAGTAAAATAATAAGAGATACATCGAACTAAATAAAAGAAAAGAAAAATATTAAAAAGAAAATAACAACTTAAATATAATTTATGACAAAAATATTTTTTTTGTATAGAAAACATATTAAGAATTGGTATAGAACAAGAAGAAAATAAAATAGGCAAAGAATCAGAAAATTGTGATTCAAAAGAAGTTGCATATAAAATAAGAAATAAACAAAGATTAAGACCACTTAAAAAACTATTTCCTAAATTAAAAAGAATAATATTTTTGATTTTAGACATAACACAAAACTCCTAAATTATTTATATAAAAAAAAGTCTTAAAAACATTTAAAACTTTTTACATAATTAAATACTATCTAATGCTAAAGTAATCATTGTATTTAATGACTTTTCTCTATCTTCTGCTGTCAAAAAAGTTTCTTTATATTTACTATCCACAACGGTTAAAATTGCAGCTGACTCTTTTTGGAAACTATCTGCAATATGGAATAATGCGAATGTTTCCATTTCTTCTCCAAGTAAACGAATCTCTTTTGGAACACGTTGTAAAACATGTTCGTTATCTGAATAAAAACCAAATTGTTCAGTACACATAACACTTCCTTCATGGATTTTAATTCCCTTTTCTTGTGCTACAGACTTAATCTTTTCATTTAAAGATTTTGTTGGATAAGAAAGATGCGTAGGATCTCCATTATAAGAATAAGCAAAATTGGATTCTGTATAACTTTCATTAGCCAAAATAATATCTGGCACTTCTAATTCGGGTTGTAATGCTCCACAAGTTCCAATACGAATAATCTTTTCTACTCCATAATAATAAAATAACTCAAAAGCATAAATACTAACACTAGGCATTCCCATACCATGACCCATCACAGTAACTCTTTTTCCTTTATAATTTCCAGTATAAGCATACATGTTGCGAACTTGATTCACTAAAACTGCATTCTCTAAAAAATTTTCAGCAATATATTTCGCACGCAACGGATCTCCTGGCATAATAACTACCTGTGCAATGTCTTCTTTAGAACATACAATATGAGCAGGCTTAATATGGCTCATTACTTTTGGTGCTTTCACACACATTCCCTCTTTCTATTCTAAACATACTATAACAAAAAAAAAGAAAGATGAAAATAACATCTTTTGAAATATTGTAAATACTTTACACTATTGTGTTTAAAACAACTCATCTAAAATCATTTTTATTTCTTCTATCGATTCTTTAAAAAAATCTATTCGAAAATTACTAATCCCTAAAATGGTATAAGATTTTAAAGAAGAAATACGATTGATAGGTTCTTTATGATAAATAAAAACAAGTCCATTTTCATCTACTAAAACAGGATATATTTCTTGTTTCACATCCAAAAGCTCATAAGAAGAATGCGTAAATAAAGGATGATTTTTTAAAGTCATAACTTTAGGTCTTCCATATAAATAAATCTCTACAGGATAATCTTTTAAATGAGGAAAAAATTTTAATTCTTCTAGTGATACTTCTAAAGATAAAATAATTTTTTTTACAAAATAAGATTGGTATAAAGAAAGAGAACTCATATTTGCCACATTTAATCCATAATCAATAACAATATTTTTTTTACCTTGAAACTCTTGTAAAAGACCAACATCACGAATTAAAAGATTATTAGGAAAATTTTTATTATAACTTTTTGAAACTTCATAATACAAAGAAGAATCTTGTTGAACTAAATCTAAATTATCTGTATAAATCATAGATACAGGATATTGTTTTACTATTTTTAGTTGTTCTTCATCTCTTACAAATATACTAAAAGAAACCATTTTATTTTCTCCTTTCTTCAAGAAGAGCTAACCCCCTTCTTCGTATCTCATTCATTTTACTAACTGGAATAAATAAAGAATCATTAAGAGAAATTAAAATAGATTGTAAAGAAAAGAAGGAAGAACCAAATCGTGACATTTGTTTTTCAATTTCTTCTTTTGTAGTAACTCTATTTTTTGCATGCTCACAAATATCTTCTTCTAAAATCACTTCATTTTTTCCATCAAAAAGTTTTATCATAAATGTAGGATAACTTACAAAGACTTCCATCACAACAGGAATTTTCTTTTCTTCATAATGTTTAAGTTCATTCATTAAAAGCTTATCAATTGTTTTGTAAACTTCTTCTTTTTTTTGTAACCCTATTTTATTATCCACATAAGCAATTTCATTTTTCTTTATAAAATTCACTAAAAGCCCTTTTTCATTATAAAGATAATTTACAATCATACCTTTATCAGAAGGTAAAAATTTAATTCCATCTTCTTGATGAATATCTTCACACAATCGAATTTTAATCTTTTTTCTTGTTACTTCTAAAACGGTCCCTAGTTTTACACCAATATGATTAGAAGTTTTAAAATTCATAATATTTTTATTCTGAAATAAATATCCATTAGTAAAATCACGATGAAATAATTTTTGAAGATTATAGAGATCAGAAGGCAAGACTTTTTGTTCCAAATCCATAAGGCGACGATAAAACTTAGTAATGAAACCAACATATTCTTTACTTTTCATTCTACCTTCAATTTTAAAACTCGTGATATTACTATTCATTAAAGCAGAAAAATTAGAAGAAGTATTTAATTCTTTCGTTGATAACAAATAATTACCATCTGTATCAAGAAATTTTCCATTTTGTTTCACACGATATTTCATTCGACAATATTGAGCACAAGTCCCACGATTTCCACTTCTTCCCTCATTTAAAGCACTCATTAAACATTCTCCAGAAAAAGATACACACAAAGCTCCATGAATAAAAACTTCATATTCTAAAATATTAGGAAGTTTATTTATTTCTTCTAATGACAATTCTCGGTCAAGCACTACTCTAGTTACACCAAGAGTCTTTAAAAATTGAATTTGAGATAAAGTACTAGTATGAGCTTGTGTAGAAACATGAATTTCTAAATTTGGATAAGTAGAATGAATATCTTTTATAAGACCTAAATCAGAAACAATAATCGCGTCCACATGATTTTGATATAAAAAGGAAATATATTCTAAAAATTGTTCTCGCTCTCTTTCAAACACCATAGTATTTACTGTTACATAAATCTTTACACCATAAAAATGACACATTTTAATAGCTTGTATCATCTCTTCATCCGAAAAATTAGAAGCATAAGCTCGTGCCCCAAACCGCTTTCCTCCTAAATAAACAGCATCACATCCATTATGAATAGCATAAGGCAAATGCTCCATACTACCAACTGGTACCAAAAGTTCTTTCTTTTTCACACTTTTCACCCACTATTCTAAAAGAGAAAAATAAATTTAATTTTTAAAACTAATTTCATCTAAAAGAAGTCTTTTTAAATCTAATTCACTAGGCATTTGATTATTTATTACCCTATTTATACAAGTATATAAAATACGAAGACGAAGTTTATCTTCTCCACTCATATTGACAAATTTTAAACGCACAGGATATCCCGAATCCAATAATAAATGAAGTTCTGCACTTGTAGAATCAAAAACAACAGAAAGCATAGAAATTGATTTATAAGAAATTGCATAAATTTGCTTACGCATGCCCATTTTTCCAAAATTATCAAATAATACAATCTTACAATTTGTAAAAATACCATGATCACGAGTGGTTTTATAAGCTGTCCAAATCACTTCATCCTCTTGTACATATTGTTTAATATAAGCAGGTAAACTTTTTTTATCAAGTATCTTAGAAAAAGAAAAACTCTTAGTAATTTCTCTATGTTTAACATATGCCATATTTTTACCACCTTACTAAATTTTGAATATAAAAAACTATTTATACCACAAAAAATCCTCAATTTATTGCTAGTATATAATAATTACTATAAATTTGCAATAAAAAAAATTTGCCAAAAAGAAACTTTTATGTTTCAATAAAAAATATGAAAAAAATTATCATCAATGGTTATGAACTAAGTGAAGAACAACTTTTACCAATTATGAAAGCAAAAGAAACTACATTTATAATTGCAGGTGCAGGCTCAGGAAAAACTCTTACTATTTTAGGAAAAATAAAAAATCTTTTAGAAAATAATATAAAACCAAACGAAATTCTTTGTATCTCTTTTACAAACGAAACATTAAATAACTTAAAAAAAAATATTATAAAAAATTGCAAAACCTCTATTCCTGTTTACACATTTCATAAACTAGCTATTGAAATTTTAGAGGCACACCTTATAGAATTTGAAATCGCACCTCCTAATATATTAGAAGAAACCATAACAGAGTTTTTTGAAAAAGAAGGATTTAAAAATAAAGTTATCAAAAATATTTTTTGGAACATGTTTTCATTCACTTTATTTAAAACACCAAAAAATTGGCAAAAAATCTTATTACAAGAAAATATAAAAAAAGAAAAAAAGACAATTCTATCTTTTATAAACTACATGTTTAGTAATAATCTAGAAAAAGAAGATATCATAACTTTATTAAAAAAGAAAAGATTGAAAAATCATTTAATTCTCATCTATGCTATTATCACTTATTATGAAACAAAAAAAGAAAGAAACAACTATTTAGATTTTCATGATTTAATAAAAAAAGCTACAAATATACTAAAAGAAAAAGGTTGTCCGTTTCCAATAAAAGAAATAATTATTGACGAATTTCAAGACTCATCTTATTCTCGTTTACTACTAATTAAAGAAATAAAAAAAAGAACAAAAGCAAATCTAATGGTTGTAGGAGATGATTTTCAATCTATCTATGGATTTTCAGGATGTGACTTAAATTTATTTTTAAATTTCAAAAAATATTTTCCAAATACCACAACTTATCAATTAAACGAAACATACCGCAATAGTCAAGAACTTATTGATACAGCAGGAACTTTCATCAAAAAAAATCCACATCAAATAAAGAAAAATTTAAAAAGTTTAAAAAAAAGAAAACAACCAATTAAAATAGTCTATTTTAAAAAGAAAGAAACTATTTTAGAAAAAGTACTTTCTAATATAAAAGAAAACGAAAAAATTCTTATTTTAGGAAGAAACAACTTTGATATTAAAAACTATACAACAAAGCTTCCCTACCAATTGAAATCGAATAATCAAATAGAATTTCAAAAATTTAAAAATCATCAAATAACATACTTAACAATTCATAAATCAAAAGGATTAGAAAGTGATATTGTAATTCTTTTAAATGTAGAAGATAGTATAAATGGAATTCCTACCCAATTAAAAAACGAAAAACTTATGAATCTTATTACTAAGAAAGAGTCATACCCATTTGAAGAAGAAAGAAGACTATTTTATGTTGCTCTAACAAGAACAAAAAAAGATATTTATTTATTGACTCCAATAACGAAACCTTCTTTGTTTATTAAAGAAATAAAAAAAGACAAAAATGTGGAAAAGATTTACTATTTTTGAATAGAAATAGTACTAACAATAACCATATTTGTAATTTTTTCATACAAAAGATTAGAATGAAAAAGACATTTTAAAAACGAAAGTACATAAAGCATTAAAGTAAACATACCTACTCCAATATTCATATAAGAATAGATATTTTGAGCAATATATCCATTCGTAAAAAGGAAAAAAGTTAGAAAAAATAGAAAAAAAGGAAGAAAAAAGTATTCTATTACAAACAAAAGAAAATAACTAAAATAAGAAAAGAAATGTTTTTCTTGATAATTAAGAAACTGTAATTTTAAAAATTTCATCCCTAATGTTTTCCCTTTTAAAAAGAAAGGCAATAATAAGAAAAATAAGAAAAAGGAAACAAAGATAGCACTAAAAAATACAATGGAAGAAGGAAACATTTTTTTAGCGAAATACCAAATACAAAACGAAAAAAGAAAGAATAAAGTAAAATCAATTCCAAAAGAAAAAACTCGTTTTAAAAAAGATACTGTACTTCCTTTTTCGATTGTTTTTTGATCGATTTCTTCCCTACTAGGTAAAAATTTTAAAAAAAGGAACCCTAAAACATACCCTACACATCCTCCAAATGTATTGATAATTAAATCATCCACATCAAAAACACGATAACTTCTAGGATAAATAAAATAAAGTCCAGTTAACTGTGTAAGTTCAAAAAATAAACTAAAACAAAAACTGTAAAAAAATGTTTTTTTAAAATTACATTTAAAATAATAATGTAAATATATTCCAAAAGGTACTGTTAAAAGCATATTAAAGAAAGCTTCATAAAATGCTGGATTTTTCATAGTGGGAAAATATGTTGCAAAATCACTCACAGTAAAATTCGTTTTATTTAAAATTTCACTTACAAAATAAAAAGGTCTTAAATTATAACTAGGTGTAGTTATATTAGAAACAAATTCTATAGAAGGAAGAGGTAAAATTACTAAAAAATAAGCACATAAAAGATAAAGTAAAAAGGAATAAATTAACAATGAACGATAAGAATTTATAGACCCATATTTATGATATTGAAAAAGCATATAAGGAATAGTAAAAAAAAGTGCTACAAAAGGAAAACATAAAAAAGCAGTCTGAATAGAATAAGAAAAAGTAGACATAAATTCCCCTCCAATCATCAATATTTTATCAAAAAGTAAAAAAAAAAGATACCAAAAAAGATATCTATAAAATACCACTCCAAGATTCATCAGTTGGTTTATTTGCTGGACAATTAAAAAACATAGACGTAACATTTGCATCATTTTCATGAATAAAATTACTTCCATAAATAATTGTAGTTAATTTACTACAACTTTGAAACATACTATAAAAGCCTTCAGTCCCTTGAACTTGACTTGTATTAAAAGAACTTAAATTCAAATCAGTTAAACTACTACAGCCTTCAAACATATAACGCATACTCGTTACTTTAGTTGTATCAAATAAACTTAAATTCAAATCAGTTAAACTTCTACAATCAGTAAACATAAAAGTCATATCTGTAACATTTGTAGTATTAAGTGGACTTAAATCCAAATGAGTTAAGCTACTACAGCCTGAAAACATTCTCTCCATACTTGTAACATTTGTGGTATTAAGTGGACTTAAATCTAAGTGAGTTAAGCCTCTACAACCTTCAAACATAGAAATCATATTTGTAACATTTGTTGTATTAAATGGTCTTAAATCCAAATGAGTTAAGCTACTACAGCCTCGAAACATACTACCCATACTTGTCACATTTGCAGTATTAAGTGGGCTTAAATCTAAATGAGTTAAGCTACTACAATCCTGAAACATACTGCCCATACTTGTCACATTTGTTGTATTAAATGGACTTAAATCTAAGTGAGTTAAGCTACTACAACCTGAAAACATACCCATCATACTTGTTACATTTGTAGTATTAAGTGGACTTAAATCTAAATGAGTTAAGCCACTGCAGCCCGAAAAGATGAAATTCATATTGGTTACATTTGATGTATCAAAAGAACTTAAATCTAAACTCGTTAAGCCACTACAGTCTTGAAACATATTACGCATATTTGTAACATTTGTAGTATCAAAGGAGCTTAAATTCAGATGAGTTAAGCCACGACAAATTACAAACATACTACTCATATCTGTAACATTTGTTGTATCAAAGGAACTTAAATCAAGACTCGTTAAACTACTACAACCCGAAAAAATACTGCTCATATTGGTAACATTAGTAGTATTAAATGATCTTAAATCAAGACTTGTTAAACTGCTACAACCTTGAAACATACTGACCATATTTGTAGTATTACTAGTATCCAAATATCTTAGATTTTCAATAGACTCTAATTTTTCGAAATTAGAAAATAAATAATATCCATCTTGCAAATATAATTTTTCATTACTTTGTAAATAGACAGTATATGTAGTTTCATCTGTCTCATTTGCTTTTGGATTCTCTACTACATAACTCATGACACTTTTATCTTGCGTACTCGATTCATCAAAACTTGCTATTGCTCCTTCAATTGGTTTTAATTCATCCTCTATAACAATTTTGCTTATTTGCCCCTTATATTGCCACATACCATCATTCGTACTACTAGAAACACTTCTTAGAGTTCCACTAGCAAGTGGAGCTTCTTCTATATAACTAGTCGTAATAGTTACTTTACTTTTAAATACACTATTCATGATTGTTTCATCTGCAGGAGTATTTTTATCTAACCATAGTCTTAATGTAAAATTTTTTGTTTCATTTGCATTTAGAAAACTTTTCTTCAATTTATATGCTGTATTTGCATTCTCTAATGTCTTTTCTACTACTTGATTACTTGTTAATAAATTTGGACTTTCTTCATCTAACATTGATTTAATATAACTGTGTTCATTCATGGTACTATCATTTAATACTTCTAAGTTAATTTGATAGGCAGCTAAATCATTACAGGTATTTGTTATCGTAAATTCATATGGTGTTAAAGTTTTCCCTACACTATCTTCTATTGGATAAGCTTTTCCTATTTGAATGGGATTAAGATCTGTAAACTCTACTTTAAAACAACCAACAGATAAACTATTTTCTCCTGTTTGGACATGTGTTACTTGCCAAATCGCAAAACTCGCTCCTACTACACAAAATATTCCTATTAGTATTCCTACTACCAATAACACTTTTTTCTTTTTCA
>CANSRG010000018.1 GCA_947649355.1 uncultured Mycoplasmatota bacterium
TAAAATATCCAATAGGACTTATAAATACAGATGAAGCGTATATAGCAGGTGGTGGTTCTTCTAGTAATAATAAATATTACTTATACACAGGAAATTCTTATTGGACAATGTCGCCGGATTCTTATGGATACACTTCGACTGTGAGAGACGTGTATTCGTCGGGCCGTGCTAATGACACCTACAATGTAGATAATTCTATTGGTGTGCGTCCAGTTTTGAATCTACAATCTGGTAGTCTAAAATTAGGAAGTGGAACGTGGGATGATCCATGGAGAGTAGAATAATAATTTAGAGATTCAATTAAGTAATTATATAGGAAGTTTTGATATACTTCTTTCTTTTTTTTTATTTAATCGTATATAAGCATTATATAAAAATTGTTAAAAAATATATTCATAAATATTATTTGTATTATAAGAAATACACAAAAAAAATATCATGAGATAGAATACTATTCTTTTGGAAAGTAAAGCTACTATAAAAAATAGTCATTTTTATGAATATAACGATTAGTCTATGATTTTTTTTTATATTTTCTTTTGATTTAATCAATTATTTTATCACTTTTTCTTTTGTAGTTTTAAAAACTTATTCCTTACATTGACTCTTATTTTCCTTTATGATATACTACCACTTAATTGGAGGAGTGCTTTATGGAAGAAGTATATGGACTTGGTTTTTTAAGAAATCATCAAGAACCTTATTGTTTTCCTATGCCTTTAGATGAAATTGATTCTTTTACTATGTCTCATACTAAGGAAGAAATTTTGAAAATTTTTCAAATGAATGATTCTTCTTTTCAAGAGAGTAATATTGATGGTTTACGAATTTTTAAATTATCAATGAATAAATGGAAAGATGCTCGTATTGACTATTTATCCAAAGAAGATACTTTCGTATTTACTTTTTCTTTTGAAGAACTCTTTTCGCAAGAGAAAGAAACTAATAAAATTTTAAATATTTTGTTTAATCATTTTTCTTCTTATTTAACGAAAGGTCACATACGTCCGTCTTTTAAAGAATGTATAATGGCTATGAAACAAGGGAAAGATGCATTTTTAGAATCATTGTCTTCTTTATCTTATAGTGATATGCGTCTTATTCGTACTTATTTAGTTCATAAAATTCCTATTAAATCAGATATATCTTTAGATGTTCCTATTTTAGAAAGAAAAGCTAGTTAGTTCATAGCTTTTTTTCTTTTTGCATAAACTTTTTTAGGTGATAATATGCATCTATATAAAACGATGAAAAATTTTTTATTTGATCAAGATTATTTTATTGATGTTTGGAGAGATTATACTCATGTCTATGGAATTGTAGATATTGATATTTTAACTGAAAAGACCATTGTTTTATTATTAGAAGCGTTTCAACTTATTTTAAAAGGAAATTCTTTTCGGGTTTTAAAATTAACGAAGAATGAAATTTTAATTCAAGGTGTTTTAGAGTCTTTTGAGGTGAAAAGATGATATGGATTGAGGTAGAGTTAAAGCAAAAAGAACGATTATTATTAAAGTGTTTTAAATTAAAAATTCCTATTTTTGATACCAAAGAGTCTAATCAATCTTTGTTTTTAAAAGTGTCTTTAGAAGATTATCAAAAAATAAAAAAGTTTTGGTTTGTTAAAGTAAAGAAGAGTGACGTTACTGGTTTTTTAAAGTGGAAACAAACTCTTTTTCAAAATCGTGTATTTATAATATGTATTTGTTTAGGACTTTTTCTTTTATTTTTACTTAGTAATGTAATGGTTAAAGTAGAAGTTATTCATACCAAAAAAGAAATTCGTGATTTATTGCTAGTATCTTTAAAAGAAAAGGGAATAGCGAAAAATACTTGGAAAAAAAGTTATCAAGAAATCGAACAAATAAAAAAAGAAATTTTAGATCAATATCCAGAAAAATTAGAATGGATTGAAATTTTAGTCAATGGTATGAATTATGTTGTGCGTGTGGAAGAACGAAAATTAGAAGATGAAAAAGAAGAAAAAACTTCTTGTCATGTTGTTGCAGTAAAGGATGCTATTGTAAAAGATATGATATATAGTAAAGGGGAGGCTGTTGTTAAAGTAAATGATTCTGTAAAAAAAGGTGATATTTTAATTCAAGGTATTATAAAAAAAGATGAAGAAGAAAAAGGTGTAGTTTGCGCTACTGGTGATGTTTATGGAGAAGTATGGTATCAAGTAAAAGCTAGTGTTCCTCTTCATTATGAAGAAAAAGTTGAAACAGGAAAAAAAAGATGGAATATTCGTTTTACTAATTCTTATTATGATAATTTTCTTTTTAAAAGTCGGTTAACTCATTATGAAGAGGAAAAAAAGCCATTTTTAAATCTTTTTGGAAATCAATTTTCTTTTGTAATCCAACATGAAACTAAAGTTTTAGAAAAAAGTTATACAGAAGAAGAAGCTATAGATTATGCAGTTTCGGTTGCTTTAGAGAAGATTTCTAGTACTTTAGAAGAAAAAGAAGAGATAATTTTAAAAAAAGTTTTGAAAAAAGAGCTAAATAATAGTACAATGAATGTAGAGATTTTTGTAACTGTGAAAGAAAAGATTTCCGAAGTACAAGAATTTGTGAAAGAAGAAAAAATAGAAGAGTAGAAGTGGTGGCTTATGGAATTAAAAATTTTATCGAATACTTTGAAAGAAATTTGGCCAATGATGACGATTTTTCTTGTAGTTATTGTATCTATTCGTTTTACTTATGTTCGAGTAAATCGGGAAAAATTTGTTTTTTATAAGGAATTTTTAAATTTAGTTTTTGTTGTGTATGCACTTTTGCTTTTTCATTTGCTTACTAATACTGAATTAAATACAACAAGTGGATTTAATTTAGTTCCTTTTACAGAGATTTTACGTTATAAAGTTGGTACTCATGGATTTCGAATGAATGTAATTGGTAATATATTGATTTTTGTTCCTTTTGGTTATTTTGTTTCTTCTTATGTAAAAGCAACTAAGATTAGTCATATTTTAGTGATTAGTGCGATTACTAGTGCAACTGTAGAGTTTGTTCAACGTTTTATTGGAAGAAGTTTTGATATCGATGATATTTTATTAAATGTTGTCGGGGCAATTATTGGTTTTTTACTTTATATAGGGTTTAGTGCTATTAAAAAGCATTTACCAAGATTTTTTAGAAGCGATATGTTTTATAATATTCTTTGTGTTTTAGTAGCTATATTAGCAGTTCTTTATTATTTTGAATTGATGGGTATTCATCTTTATTCTTAAGAAAGTGGGGGTTTTATGAATGATTATATTATAAATGATATGTATGGGTATAATGATACGCTTTATTTAGATTCTTTAATTACTAGAGTTTTTAATACTTTAAATATTTCTAATGCTAGTTGTTCTATTTTATTTGTAGATGATGCTACTATAAAAAAAATTAACTTGGAAAATAGAGGGATTGATCGTGTAACAGATGTTATTAGTTTTGCTTTAGAAGATGGCGAGGAACCTTTTTTATCTTACCGGGTTTTAGGTGATATTTATATTTCTATTCCCAAAATGAAAGAACAAGCAAAAGAATATGGTCATAGTGAAAAAAGAGAATTATCTTTTTTGGTTGTTCATGGGCTATTACATTTACTTGGGTATGACCATATGGAAAAAGAAGAAGAAGAGATTATGTTTTCTTTACAAGAAAAGATTTTAGAAGAAGAAGGAATTCTTCAATAGTTTTATTTTAGGAGGTTTATTTATGAGAAGTGGTTTTGTTAGTATTATTGGAAGACCGAATGTTGGGAAAAGTACCCTTTTAAATGCTCTTTTAAACTTTAAAGTAGCAATTACTTCCGATAAAGCTCAAACAACAAGAAATATTATACAAGGAATTTATAATGAAAAAGATACACAGATTATTTTTTTAGATACACCAGGTATACATAAGCCAAAAGGAAAGTTAGGGAAAATTTTAAACAAAGAAAGCTATTCTTTGACGAAAGATGTGGATGCCATATTATTTGTAGTGGATGCCAAAGAAGGTCTTGGAAATGGAGATAAGTTTATATTAGAATCTTTGAAAAAAAGTAATGCTCCAGTTATTTTAGTTTTAAATAAAATTGATGGAATGAGTCGTGAAAAATTATTTTTTAGGATTAGTGAATATAAAGATATATTTCCTTTTTCTGATATTGTTCCTGTTAGTGCATTAGAAAAAGATAATACAGATCATTTAATCGAAGTTATAAAAAAATATTTGACAGATATTGTACGTTATTTTGAGGAAGACATGGTAACTAGTAATTCTCTTTCTTTTATGGCTAGTGAGCTTGTAAGAGAAAAACTACTTCAAGTAACTATAGAAGAAGTTCCTCATTCTCTTACATGTATTACTACAAAGTTTGAAGAAAAAAATTCGATTGTTCATATTTGTGTAGATATTATTGTAGATCGTGATTCTATTAAAAGAATTGTGATTGGGTCTCATGGAGAACGATTAAAATCTGTTGGTTCTTTAGCTCGTAAGGAACTAGAAACTATGATAGGTAAACAAGTTTATTTGGAACTTTTTGTAAAAACAGTAAAGAATTGGAAAGAAAAAACAAATTATTTAAAAGAATTTGGTTTTGATGAATTAAATTTAAAATAATTTGAATAAAACTTATTTTTTCCTCCCATGATAATAATAGAAAGGGATGGAAATATGAGTAGAGAAGAAGCTTGGGAAAAATTTAAAGAAACAGGAGAAATTAAATATTATTTAAAATATAAAGGAAAAGATGTGGAATTATGATTACAAAAGTGACGGGTTTTATTGTTAGTACAGTATCTTATAAAGACACGTCACTTATTTTAAATCTTTTTACCAAAGAATATGGTCTCATAGGTGTTTTGGGAAAGGGAGTAAAATCTCTAAAAAGTCCTCTTAGGGCTTTAACTCAAAAATTTACTTATGGATTTTTTTATATTTATTATAAAGAAAATAAATTATCTATTTTAAAAGATGTGGATATTCTTAATCCTTTTATTACGATTCATAGTGATATATTTTTAATTGGGTATTTAAATTATGTTTCTGAATTGGTGGTACAAGTTTATAAAGAGAGTGAAAATAAAGAATTATTTGATTTATTTTTATCTATTGTATTTAAAATGAATGAAGGTTTGGATGCAGAAGTTTTAACTAATATTTTTGAAATTAAATGTTTACCTTTTTTAGGTGTAGGAATTGTACTAGATGGTTGTAGTGAATGTGGAAATACGAAAGATATTGTTACAATTGATGGAGATGCTGGAGGATTTCTTTGTAAAAATTGTTATTCTAATGAAAAGATTGTTTCTTTAAAAACTATTCAACTTTTAAGAATGTATGCTTATATTGATATTAAAAGTATCAAGAATTTAGATATTAAAAATCCATATAAAAAGGAAATTGATATGTTTTTATCTATTTATTATGGAAGGTATACTGGTGTTTATTTAAAAAGTAAAGATTTTATCAATAAGTTAAAAGAACTATAATTTTTTGACATAATAAACAAGATTTATTGTGTTTTTTTGTTTTTTCGTGAATTTCTGTCAAAAATAGAGAAAAAGTGTTTTAGGAAAATTGACATATTTTTAATTTAAACGTATACTTATTATAATAAAGGGTGGAATGAAGAATGCAAAAAAAATATACAATCTCTTTAATTGTAATATTATGTGGAATTCTTTTTTGTGTGAGCATTTATTTTGATTATGTAGGGTTTTTAAGCAACCATACGGATTCCCTTGCTCTTACGTTAGTGAGCGAAGAATTATCTATCAATTATGCGAATGGAAATAAGATTAGTGTTCAAGATGAGAGTACGACAGTTTCTTTTTCTATTACTAATCATTCTGATGAGATAAAATATTATTATATTAAACTTATTGATATTGTAGGTAATCCGACAGCTTCTTATGAAATTACTTCTGATATTCCAAATTTTTCTACTATTTCCAGTGATTTTTTACGTGTCAATATAGTCTCACGTTTTGAAATACTTCCTAATGCTACGCATCGTTATACAATGAAAATCAATAATCCTCAAAAAGAAGTTTTTTCTTTTCAAATCGATACAGATATAGAGGTTATTGATCAAAGTTTTTATAATGTGATTCTATCTAACAATAATGTTGTTTATAATCAAGATTTTGATTTTTCTAGTGTTTCTTCAACACCATATCTTGTTCAAAAACCTGAACAACATGGGGATATTTATTATTTTCGTGGTGATGTAAAAAACAATTATGTTTTATTTGGTGGACTATTGTTTCGTATCGTTAAGATAAATGAAGATCAAACTGTGAAACTTATTTTGAATCAAACAACAGAAACAATGATGAAAATGTATGAAAAAAGTGATGAAAATTCGACATTTTTAAGTTCTTTGGTAGAAGAACACTTAGAAAATTGGTATGAATTACGTTTAAAAGATTATGATGATTTTGTTGTAAGTACAAATTATTGTTATGACAATGGAGTTATAACAGATGAGAATAATCAGATTTTTTACTTGCCAAGTTTACGTTTATCTAAGGAGTTTCGACCTACTAATGCTTGTAGTGGAACAAAGTTATCTCAAAAAGTCGCGGTGTTATCTGCCGATGAAGCTATGTATGCAGGATTGAATTCTAACGAAAATAAAGATAATTATTTAACTCTTACTTCATTACAAGGGGCATGGTGGACCATGACTCCAAATAAAAAGGAAAATGAAATTACAAGTTTTTTTGGAGTTAATCCGAATGGAAGTATGGATTTTTTAGTTTCTGAAAGTTCTAGCTTATTTGTAAGACCTGTTATTACTTTAGTGAAAAAAACAAGAGTTACAGGAGATGGTACTTTACAAAATCCATATGTTGTCGAAAGTAGTAAATAATTGTCAAATTCTGTTGTATAAAAAGTGTCTAACGTTTTGTAAAGTAGTCAAATTCATTGACTATTTTTCTTTTCTTTTGATAAACTAGTAGTAGGTGATTTTAGTATGAATTTATTTTATGATATATGGAATTTAATTAGTAGTTTGTCGTTTATAGATTATATTTTATATTTTTCTGTAATTACTTTAATTATTTTAGTTGTTTCTCTTATTTATGTAATTCGTATGGAAAAGTTAGAAGAAGAAAAGTTAGATCAAACTTCTTCTTCACCTAGTAATGAGGTAAATATTGAAGAAAATGAAGAAATAGATTTATCTTTGATTGTAAAAAATATTGATGAAAATCCAAAACCTATTATAGATATGACTCGTTATGAAGAGGAACAAGAACAAAAAGCAATTATTAGTTATGATGAGCTTATACGTGATGTAAGACAAACAGAACTTAATTATGATAAAGAAGAATTAGTAGACGATGTTATTCCTGTTAAAAAGGTTTCTGTAAATCCAGTTTCGTCTTCTTTTTCTCAAATAGAACTTACTCCACATGAACCTAAAATATTGGTAGATGCATTGTGTGAATCACAAAATGATTCAAGAGGAAAATTATTTTCTTATGAAAAGGAAGAGGCTTTTTTAAAAGCATTGCAGCAGTTAAATGAACTTTTAAATTCTTAAAATGGTAGTTGCCATTCTTTTTTTTTGTCATAACCTATAATGGGGTGAAGCAAATTGGAAAAATTATTTTATTCAATTCTTGGAATTTTGATTCCTTTTATTGGAACTAGTTTAGGTAGTAGTTTTGTATTTTTCTTAAAAAAAGAGATGAATAAAAAATTTCAAAAAATCTTAGTTGGATTTGCAGCTGGCGTGATGATTGCAGCCTCTGTTTGGTCTTTAATTTTACCCGCTGTAGAAATGTCAGAGAATTATTCTCTTGTTTGGTTACCAGCAGCACTTGGTTTTGCTTTAGGAGTTCTCTTTTTAATTTTAGTTCATAAGATTGCTTTAAAATGTGAAGAAAAAAAGAATGGAAAAAAAATGAATATGCTTACTTTTTCCGTCACTCTTCATAATATTCCAGAAGGGATGGCTGTAGGTGTTTGTTTTGCGGGATTTTTATCTGGAAATTCAGGCATTATGTTAATTGAAAGTATCATTTTAGCTTTAGGAATCGCGATTCAAAATATTCCAGAAGGAGCAATTATTTCCATGCCAATGAAAATGGAAGGAAAAAGTAAAGGAAAAGCATTTTTAGCAGGAGTTTTTTCGGGAATTGTTGAACCTATTGCTGCGTTAGTTACGATACTACTTCTTAATTTAGTAGTTCCGTTACTTCCTTATTTACTTTCTTTTGCCGCAGGAGCTATGATTTATGTAGTAGTAGAAGAGTTAGTACCAGAAATTCATGAAGGGGCTAAATCTAAATTGGGTGTTATTGGTGTTACCATTGGATTTATTATTATGATGGTTTTAGATATTGCACTAGGTTAGAAGAGAAATCTTCTTTTTTTTTAGAATAGACTTTAAAAAAAGTATTTCCATAAGTTAGTTTTTGTATTTTAGAAATATCCTGAGTTTTAAAAATGCTATTATTTCTTTCATTGTTTTTACTTCTATTTTTGGCTTTTTTATGCTATACTTAAATATATAAGGAGGTATTTTATGGAAACTTGGTTAATTGTTGTTATTGTCATCGTGGCTATTTTGGTTTTGCTATTGGGTTATGTATTTAAAACTTATAACAAACTTGTGAAACTTCGTAATCGTGTCAAAGATCAATGGAGTCAAATAGATGTTCAATTAAAAAGACGTTTTGATTTGATTCCTAATTTAGTAAATACTATTAAAGGGTATGCAAAACATGAAAGTGAAACATTAGAAAAAGTGATTCAAGCTCGTAACACTTATTTAACAGCCACAACTTCTGAAGAAAAAATGGCTGCTAATAGTGAGTTATCAGGAATGCTTACAAAATTGTTTGCTTTATCAGAAAGCTATCCAGATTTAAAAGCAAATACTAATTTTTTAGATTTACAATCTGAATTACAAGAAACGGAAAATAAGATTGCTATGGCAAGACAGTTTTATAATGATACTGTGTTAAGTTATAACAATAAAGTGGAAATGATTCCATCAAATATTGTTGCATCTATATTTCATTTTAAAACTATGGAATATTTTAAAGTTCAAGAAGAAGAACGAAAAAATGTTGAAGTTCAATTTTAAGCTTACTTAGGTAGGCTTCTTTTCAAAAAGAGGTGAGTTATGAAAAAATTATTTTTGGCAATTTTTGTTTTTTGTTTTCCTATTTTCGTTCATGCAAGTTCTATTCGTTATGATATTGAACATTTTTATGTAGATGCAAAAATTTTAGAAAATGGTGATATGGAAGTTAAAGAACTTATCGTGTTAGATGGAAACTTTAATGGATATATTAGAGATATTACTTTTAAAAATAATAAACTTCGTTATCATACTCCAATTGATTATAATCAAGATGCAATTTATAATGCAAGTGATATTAAAAATGTTAGTATAAAAGCAAAACATGTATCTTCTTTTGTTTCTTTTGATACGATGAATGAATCTTTTGATGATTTAACTCTTGTAACTTCTGGAAATGCTACTGATAAAAGTTATGTTTCTAATTATATTTCTAATGGGTATTCTTATAAAATGCATTATAAAAGTGATGGAGGAAAAGTTGCTTTTTTCCTAACTTATACTTTAAGTGATGTAGTAGTGTTACATGAAGATGTTGGAGAACTTTATTGGACTTTTATTGGAGATGGTTTTGATGATCCTCTTAAGGATGTTCAAATTCATGTTTCTCTTCCAAAGGAAGATAGTAATATTCGTGTTTGGGCTCATGGAGATTTAATTGGTGAAATTGACCCTGTTGATTCTAAAATGGCTCAAGCTACTATTTCCAAAAATCCTCGTAATAGCAATGTAGATATTCGAATGACTTTTTCTTCTAGTCTTTTAGATGCTACTTTGGTTTCTAAAAAAACTCGTGAAACAGCTTTGCAATCTATTATAGATGTTGAACAAGAAAGGGCGAATATAGCTAATCGAGAAAGACAAATTGCTAAACAAGTAGTTAATTTTTTGACAGGCTCTAGTATTTTTCTAATAATCTGTTTGATTATTTGGTGGATTTATGTTTACTTTAAATATGATAAAGAGCATAAAAGTGACTTTGATTTAGAGTATAATCGTGAATTTATTGATGATTATAATGTGGAAACTGTTGAATATTTAATGAAAGAAAATATAGGAGGAAATGCGTTTTCGGCCTCTATTTTAAATTTAGTTTATAAAAAAAATATTCGACTTGAAACTATATCAAATGATTCTTTAAAAATAAAACAATATGAATTTATTCTAATAAATCGTGATTCTCTTAGTGCAACAGAAGAAATTCTTGTTGATTTTCTATTTGAAAGAGTTGGTAGAGATGGAAAGTTTTCTACTTTGGATTTAAAAAAATATGCATCTTCTACGAAAACATATACTTCTTTTCAATCTAGCTATACAAAGTGGCTTAATTCAGCAAGAAAAGATGCAATTTTAGAAAATTTTTACGAAAAAAAATTTATTCCACTTTGCTCAAGTTTTATTTTCCTTTTTTTAGGAATTTCTTTAGTAAGTTATTCATATTTTCATAATACCAATTTAATTTTTCCTTGGATTTATGCTTTTTTCTCTGTTTTCTTTGTCTTTTATTGTGCGTTTATAAGAAAGAAAACAAAAAAGGGAGTAGAGCATTATGTAAGGTGGAAAGCTTTTAAAAAATTTTTAGAGGATTTTGGAACTTTTGATGTAAAAGAATTACCAGAAATTTTTTTGTGGGAACGTTATTTAGTCTATGCTACTGTTTTTGGTATTGCTAATAAAGTACAAAAGGCGATGAATGTAAAAATAAGTGAAATGAACATTGACCGTGTAAATTCCCCTTATTATCCTTCTTGGATTGATTATTCTATTGCTAGTTCTATTAGCCGAAGTGTAAATGATTCTTTTGCTGCGAATCGTACTGCTTATTCAAGGGCTTATTCGAGAGAAGTTTCTTCTAGTCGTTTTAGTAGTGGCGGTGGAGGAGGCGGTGGCTTTTCTTCTGGAGGCGGCTTTGGTGGAGGAGGCGGAGGAGGACGTGGTTTTTAATAGTCCTTCTTCCTTTACCAAAAAGTAATTTTTATATAACAAAATGATTATTATAGTATAAATTTTTTTATTTTTTCTTGTAAAAGAGACAATTTATGTTGTAAATTTAATTTAACTATGATACAATCATATTGTTCTTATGGCGGGATATATCAACTGGCTAGATAGTTCGGTTCATACCCGAAATGTTGGGGGTTCGAGTCCCTCTCCCGCTACCAAAAGAAAATCTGCTCGCACTTTTCGAGTTTTAGATAAATAACTAATTCAAAAATGGATTAGTTTTTTTTTGTTTAGTAACTGAGGATTTCATCAGAGCAAGTTCTATGTGTCTAACTTGTTTTTTATTTTGATTAATGATATATTATCATTGTTTTTTATAAGAATATATTTTTTAAGTATTTATATTTTTTTGTTAGAATTATTTTAACAATAGTTTGGAGTTGTATTTATGGCTTTTGATTTTAAGAAAGAATATAAAGAATTTTATATGCCTAAAAATAAACCTGGTATTGTTCTAATACCAAGAATGAATTATATTGCAGTAAGAGGAAAGGGAGACCCTAATGAAGAAAATGGAGATTATCAAAATACTCTTTCCTTATTATATGGAGTGGCTTATACAATAAAAATGAGTTATAAAGGAACTTATAAAATAGATGGATTTTTTTCTTATGTTGTTCCACCTCTTGAAGGATTTTGGTGGCAAGATGGTATAAATGGAATGATTGATTATAATAATAAAGGAGCATTGCACTTTATATCAATGATACGATTGCCAGACTTTGTAACAAAGAGTGATTTTGAATGGGCTATAGAAGAAGCAACAAAAAAGAAAAAACAAGATTTTTCAAGAGTTGAATTTTTAACTTATGATGAAGGTATGTGTGTTCAATGTATGCATATTGGTAGTTATGATGATGAACCTGCAACTGTTCATAAAATGCATGAATTCGCGCGTGAGAATGGATATGAATTAGATATAACAGATACAAGATTACATCATGAAATATATTTAAGTGATCCGAGAAAATGTGATGTAAGTAAATTAAAAACTGTTATTAGACATCCCATTAAGAAAATCAAATTATAATTTTTCTCTTAAAAAAGTTTTTTGTTTAAAATATTAGAAATAAAACTTTTTTTAAATATAATTTTTGAAACTTTTTTAAATTTCTTCTAGTCTTTTTCTTTTCTTTCTTTTATAATGGTAATGGAAGTAAGTGTGAAGGGAACTTAATTATGAGAAATATTATTGAAGTCAATCATTTGACTAAAGTTTATAAAAATTTAAGAGCTGTTAATGATTTATCTTTTGAAGTAAAAGAAGGAGAAATTCTTGGCTTACTGGGGCCTAATGGAAGTGGTAAGTCTACGACTATCAATTGCATTTTGTCTCTTTTAACTTTTCAAGAAGGTTCGATTCAAGTATTTGGAAAACCTATGACACCCACATCTTATGCATCAAGAAAGAAAATGGGAGTTGTTTTTCAAGATGTTTGTGTTTTTGATGAACTTACTGTTTTCGATAATGTCGATTATTTTTGTGGTCTTTACATTCAAAATAGTGCAGTACGAAAAGAATATGTAGAAGATGCAATCGCTTTAGTAGGATTACAAGATTTTAAAAAATATACTCCAAAACAACTTTCTGGAGGTTTACTTCGTCGCTTAAATATTGCTTGTGGTATTGCTCATAAACCCCAATTGCTTTTTTTTGATGAACCAACTGTAGCTGTGGACCCTCAAAGTAGAAATAATATTTTGGAAGGAATTAAAATATTGAGAGATATGGGAGCTACTATTGTTTATACTAGTCATTATATGGAAGAAGTAGAAATTCTTTGTGATCGAATTATTATATTAGATAAAGGAAAAATCTTGGCTAGTGGAACATCGGATGAGTTAAAAGCACTTGCTAAAATTGAAGAAAAAATTACAGTAGAAATAATAGATCTTCCTAAAAAATATTTAGATAAAATTTCTCATTTTTCGAATGTTCAAAATGTAACTTATTCTAATCAAGTATTACATGTGGTTTACAAAAAAGGGAAAAATAATTTAGTAGAGCTTATTGATTATTTTAAAAAAGAAAAAATTAAATATAATAAAATTTTTTCTCTTCGTCCGACTCTTAATGATGTATTTTTAGAGTTAACTGGGAAGGAGCTACGAGATTCATGAAATTATTTTTTCATAATTTTCTTTATTCTTTTAAAATCTTACTAAGAAATAAAGTATTGGTATTTTGGATTATGCTTTTTCCTATTATTCTTGGTACTTTTTTTTATCTTGCTTTTTCTCAAATTGAAAAAAAGGAGTCTTTTGAAGCTTTTCCTATTGGTGTAGTTGTTAAAGATAATTCTATTATGGCAAATTATGCTAAAAATGTATTTCAAGAACTATCTAAAGATGGTCAAGATAAGATATTTCAAATGGAGTATATGAGTGTTTTAAAGGCAGAAGAAAAATTACAAAAAAAAGAGATTGTTGGATATGTTATTTGTTCTTCTTCTTTGTCATTTGTAATTGGTAATAATGGAATTTATGAAACTATTTTAAAAACAGTTGTAGATCAAGTTATGGAGGAATTCGCGATTTATACCACACTTCTAGAGAAAAATGAAGGAAATAAAAAAATGGATAAAGCTTGGATAGAAAAAACAGGAAAAGAAATTAATACTATTTTACAAAAATCTTTTGTTTCTTTAATAGATGATTCTCCTTCAAAATTAAGTTACACCATGATTGAATTTTATTCTCTTATTGCCATGACTTGTTTTTATGGAGCGATGCTTGCGATGACAAGTGTCAATAAAAATTTAGCAAATATGAGTTTTGTTGGAAAAAGAGTTCAAGTTTCACCAACTCCTAAATTTCATTTAATTTTTAGTAGTTTGCTCGCATCTTTTTTGATTCAAATAATTTCTTTAATTGGTTTATTTTTCTATACAACTTTCTTTTTACATATTCATTATGGAGAACATTTTTTATGGATTGTTTTACTTAGTTTATTTGGCGCGATTGCGGGTTTATCTTTAGGAGTATTTGTTGCTAGTGTGTTAAAAAGTAATGAAAATACAAAAATAGGTTTTTTAATTCTCATTACCATGTTTGGTTGTTTTTTATCGGGAATGATGGGAATTACGATGAAATATTTGGTAGATAAAAACTTTCCTATTATAAATAGGTTAAATCCTCTTAATATGATTACAGATGGTTTTTATTCTTTATATTATTATGGAGTTCATGGAAAATTTTTTCTTAATCTGTTCTCTTTAGGTTGTTTTTCTATTGTTTTGATAGGAATAAGTGTTTGGGTATTAAGGAGGCAAGCATATGACAGTATTTAAAACTTATTTAAAGATTTTTAATCAATATAAGTTGATTGTTATTTTGTATACCGTTATTTTACTTGTATTTGCTATATTTCAAATGAAGAATAATGAAAATTCGCTTTCTTTTGAAGCTGAAAAACCAAATATTTATATTGATATTCAAGATGAAAATATTGGACTTACGAAGAATTTAGTGGATTATTTATCTTCTTCTACAAATGTGGTTTTGGTAGATGATGTAAGTGATGCTTTATTTTTTCGAGAAGTTCATTTTGTGATTACAATTCCAAATTCTTATCGTAAAGATTTATTAAGCGGAAAAAATCCTTCTATTCATTACCAAAGTACTAATGATTATCAAGCGAGTTTAGTGCAACTTTTATTAGAAAAATATTTACGTATTCAATCTATTTTTCTTTCTTCTTTAAAAGAGGAGTCTAAGACCATTTTATCGATTAACAAAGTATTAGAACAAAAAGCTACATTTACTATGAATACTCATTTAGATACTTATGGACTTACAAAAGCAAAAAATTATTATAATTTTGCAAACTATGCTATTTTAGCTGGTCTTATTTATGTAGTGTGTGTTTTAAATTCTGTTTTTCGAGATGAAAAAATTTTAAAAAGAACAAAAGCTAGTAGTAAGAATTTTAAAACTTTTAACATTGAATTGTTTTTATCAAATAGTATATTTGCCATTTTGTTATGGGGGCTTTATGTTTTATTTAGTTTTTTCTTAGTTGGGAATGTTATGTTTTCTATTCATGGATATTTTTATATATTTAATGCTTTTTTGTTTACTATGGTTTCTTTATCAATTGCTTTTTTTATAGGTTCTTTTTTAAAGAATAAGGAAGCTATCAATGGAATAGTAAATGTAATTGCTCTTGGTTCTAGTTTTTTATGTGGTGCTTTTGTGCCAATTACATTTTTGCCAAAAAGTGTATTATATGTTGTAAGAATTTTTCCGTCTTATTGGTTTATACAAAATAACGAATTATTAAGTACATTAGAAGTTATTGATTCTTCTGCTATTCGGACTTTGTTTTTTCATTTTACAATATTATTTTTCTTTCTTGTGTTTTTTCTAATTCTTACAAATATTCTTTCTAAAAAAAATTTGCAAAAAGAAACGATTTAAATTTGCAACTGAAAGTTGGTAGTAGTTTCTTTTTCTTTTTTTTATGATGTTTTTGGAAAGGAAAAGTTTTATGAAATTTGGTGAAAATTTAAAAAAATTAAGAAAAAAGAAAAATATTTCGCAAGAGGAGTTAGCTTTTAGAGTTGGTGTTTCTAGACAAAGTGTCTCAAAGTGGGAGTGTGGAGAATCTTATCCTACTATGGAAAACATTTTGCTTTTATGTAATATTTTTCATTGTAAATTAAATGATTTGGTACATGAGAGTATGACAGATATTTCTTTGATGGAAGAAGATGTAAAGGTAGGGGTTATGAAACTTTCTTATAAAAAGCAACAACAAATGAAAATATTAAGTAAAGTTATTTATAGAATATCAAGTTTTTTAAAATGGGTAAGTATTTTTTGTATTTTCTTTTTATGTATTCTTTTTTTCATTCTTCCATTTTTATCTTTTCATGTTACATGGGATGGTAGTAGTACAGTATCCTTTTATAATAAACAGGTGAGTTATGAAATTTTAGAAAATGAGATTATTTTAAAAGATGAAAAAGGAGAATATCATTTACAAAATTATAATGAAGTATATCCTCTTTTACAAGGAATACATTTTTTAGAAACACATGATTTATCTTCTTTACTTTGGTTTACTGAGGTTATTCTTGTTGTTTTAATAATAACTCTCTATTTTTTCTTTCGCACATTTTCTTTATTAGAAAGGTTATTTATCAATATTCATCATGGCGACACTCCATTTACTTTAGAAAATGTTACTTCGATTAAAAAAATTGCCGATTTTATGATTTTATCTTTAATAATTCCTAGTTTAATGGGAACTATTTGTGAATTTGTTTTCTCTGTTTCTCTTGGAATTGGTTTTGAATTAGTTGATTTTATTTATATTTTATTTTTATATAGTATGTCTTATATATTTTTGTATGGTTATCATATTCAATTAGATTCTAAGGGTAAGCTTTATACGAATAACGATTTTTAATAAAAGAAAACTCTACTCAAATTTCTTTATTTATTATATAATAATTTAAGAAAGTAGGGAAGTTATGAGAATTGCTTTTATAAATGAAAATAGTCAAAAAAAGAAGAATGAGTTTTTATTTAAAATTGTTTCAAAAGTTTGTGAGAAATATCATCATGAAGTTTTTAATTTTGGGGTAAAAGAACATTGTAATCTTTCATTAGATTATGTTGGTGCAGGAGTTTTATGTGGTATTTTATTAAATAGTCATGTGGTAGATTTTGTAATTACAGGGTGTGCTTCTGGACAAGGAGTTATGATAAGTGCTAATGCAATGCCTAATGTGTATTGTGGACTTGTAACAGATGTAGTGGATGCTAAGCTTTTTTATAAAATCAATGCTGGGAATGCTATATCTATTCCTTATGGTAAAAATTTTGGAGTGGGATTTGAGTTTCAATTAGAGAGTATATTAAAAGCTCTTTTTGAAACAGAGATTGCTTCTGGTTATCCTAAGGAAAGAGTGGAAATTCAAAATAATCAACGACAATTTTTACAATCGATTAAAGAAAAAAGTACCCATTCTATGGAAGATATTTTAGAACAATTAGATAAAGATTTTTTAGCAAAGATTATTAAAAATGAATATTTTGAAGAAAACTTTTTTCGTTTTTGTGAAAATGTAAAAATTGCCGAATATTTAAAAAATATTATTGATGCTTGGGAAGAAGAAATATAATTAAATAGTTTATTTGCTATTTTTTTTTCTTTTTGTAGAGTATAATGGAATTAGAATAAAAACTCTTGACTTTCCCCTTGGGGTAAGGAGTAAACTTATTCTTGAATGGAGGAATTTATATGTTAAGTGTAAATCATGTTACGAAATATTATGATAAAGTAAAAGCAGTAGATGATTTATCTTTTGAAGTGAAAAATGGGGAAATATTTGGTTTGCTTGGTGTAAATGGTGCTGGAAAGACAACCACTTTTCGAATGATTATTGGCTTATTAGAGCCTTCTTCTGGAGATGTTTTTTTGGATGGTAAAAAAATAGATTATTCGGTAACTGATACAATCGGATTTTTAACGGAAGAAAGAAGCTTACTTACTAAGCTTACTGTAAAGGAACAAATTCTTTATTATGGAAAATTAAAAGGAATGACTGAGGAAAAAATTATGGAAAAACTTGATTATTGGCTTCAAAAATTTCATATTGAAGAATACAAAGAAAGAAAAATTAAAGAGTTATCTAAAGGGAATCAACAAAAGATTCAATTTATTTCAGCAGTTATCAATGATCCTAAATTACTTATTTTAGATGAGCCGTTTACAGGACTTGATCCTATCAATGTAGAAATGTTTATGCAAGTTATTAAAGAATTTAAAAACTCAGGAAGTAGTATTATTTTTTCTTCTCATCGTATGGAACATGTAGAAATGTTTTGTGAGAAATTGGTTATTTTAGTAAAAGGGAAAAGTGTTTTAGAAGGAGAATTAAAACAAATAAAAAAAGATTATCGCAAGAAGAATATTCATATTCAAGGTAAGTTTGATAAAGAGGCTGTAAAGAATTTAGCGGGAGTTTTATCACTAGAAGAACGAGCAAATGATTTTTTAGTAAAAATAGAATCAGAAAGTGTTATAGAAAAAGTGTTTCAAGTTATTAAAAAGAGTGATGAAATTACAGAGTTTCGAGTGGAAGATCCCACATTAAATGAAATTTTTTTGAGTAAAGTAGGTGAATCTTATGAAGGATAAATTAAAATTTTTAACCAAACAAAGTTTGAAGAAAAAGATTGATACAAAATGGTTTAAGGGTGTAAATATTTTATTACTCGTTTTGCTTTTGTTTCTTGCAAATATGGATCGTGTTGTCACTTTTTTTGGAGGAGATTTTGAAGGAGAAAAAAACATTTATGTTCTTGATGAGGTAAATGGGTTTGATTTTTTTTCTAATACTTTTCTTGCTTCTTCTAAATCATTAGAAGAAATCAATAATTATAAGGTTTTGAAATCTTCTCTTTCTCTAGAGTCTTTAAAAAAATCTTTAGAAGAAAATAAAGAGGATATTATTGTTTCTCTTTCTTTTGATGAAACGAATTTTATGAAAGCTGAAATTATTAGTTTTGATGAAGTAAATATGATGACTAAACAAATGCTTATTTCTTCTTTAAATTCTTTAAAAGAAACTATGGCTTTTCAAAATAGTGGGCTTACAGAAGATGAAATTTTATCTTTAAAAACTCCTGTTTCTGTTACTTCTACTTATCTAAATTCGGAAGTACAAGGAGAAAATCAAGAGCTTATTGCCTCTTTAGCGATACTAGTTATTATTTTACCTTGTTTCTTTTTAATTATTATGCTTGTTCAAATGATTGGTGCTGAAGTGAATGATGAGAAAACAACGAGAAGTATGGAAATTATTATTTCTAATGTTTCTCCTAAAACACATTTTTTATCTAAAATATATGCATCTACATTATTTGTTCTTATACAAGGTGCTTTATTATTATTTTATGGCTTTTTAGCTTTTCTTTTGCGAGGCGTTTTTGCTGGTGGTAGTGACTCTTTAATGCTTACAGGTAGTGTAGGAGAAATTTTACAGGTTGTTCGTGATTCTGGTATTATCAATATTTTATTACAAGGACTTCCGTTTATTTTGCTATTGTTTGTTTTCTCTTTTATTTCTTATGCAATTTTAGCAGGAGTACTGGCATCAATGACTACTAGTATTGAAGATTTTCAGCAACTTCAAACACCTATCATGCTTATTATTATGGTAGGATATTATCTTGCAATTATGGCGAGTCAGTTTGAAGGAGCTTTCTTTATTAAAGCAGTTTCTTATATACCAATGTTATCTTTTTTACTATCGCCAGTTTTATATACACTAGGGCAAATTACTATTATTGAACTTGGAATTTCCACTCTTATTACAGGTATTTTTACTTTTGTATTGTTTCGATATGGACTTCGTATTTATAAAGTTGGAATTTTAAATTATTCTTCTACTAAATTATGGAAAAAAATGTTTCGTTCTTTAAAAAGAAAATAAAAATAAGTATTTGCTCTTGCAAGAGAGTATAAAACATGTTACGATATGTTTGTAAATCGTTAATCAAAAGATACGATAAAAGAATTTTTATTTTTTAGAGAGTTTGGGTTAGGTGAAACCAAATAAGTAAAATCTTTTATTACTCCTTTTGAAAGAGATCTAATAAGATCCGGGGAAACTCGTTAAAATAATTAAGTGAACAAAAGGATGGTACCGTCTTATATAGACTCCTAGGTATTGTCTTTTTTTTGTTTAGAGGAGGGTTTTTATGAAAAAAGGATATGAAAAAGAACGAGGAATTGCAAAAAGTATATTACAAATTGCACCTCATTATGCTAATTTTCCAATAGGGCAACAAAAAGCATTTCAAAAGAGAGTAAAATCTCTTGAACGAACTACATTGGGATTTATTATGGAAGGTATGGATGTTGATTTTGAATATTCGGAATTCCAAAATTTGATTGAGGATGCATTTATTGATACTTTGGCAACTAATGGACGTCAACGACATTTTTTGAAAGAAAGTTTAGAAAATAATCGTCTGAATCATCAAAGAAAATTAAATAAAGAAGAGGTTACTTTGGATACTTTTAACTATGGAAAACATTGTGATAAGTTTAATCGAAGAAAGTCTTCAAAAAAATCAAAAGGAAAATGTTTTGCTCGAATACGAGTGAAAGAGGTTTCTTTTTATTAAAGAAAGGAAGAAAATTTATGATAAATATTAAAGAAAATGAAGAATTAAATAAATTAAATCATAGTTGTGCTCATTTAATGGCTCAAGCTGTAAAACATCTTTATCCTGATGCAAAATTTTGGGTAGGTCCAGTTATTGAAGAGGGATTTTATTATGATATGGATTTAGGAGATGTTACTTTAACAGAAAATGATTTAGAAGCTATATCTCGGGAAATGAAAAAATTAGTGAAAGATGGTAAACGAATTGTTCGTCAAGAGATTAGTAAAGAAGAGGCTCTTCAAATGTTTCGTTTAGATTCTTATAAAATTGATTTAATTGAGGAATTTTCTAATGATGAAATTATTTCTTGTTATACGCAAGGAGATTTTACAGACCTTTGTCGTGGGCCTCATGTTTCAAGTGTAAAAGAATGTAAATATTTTAAACTTTTAAAGTTTAGCGGTTCTTATTATAAAGGAGATTCTAAAAATAAAGGATTGCAAAGAATCTATGGTGTTTGTTTTCCAACTTTAGAAGAATTAGAGGCTCATTTAAAAGAATTAGAAGAGAGAAAAGAAAGGGACCATAGAAAGATTGGTCGTGAACAAGAGCTTTTTATGAATCATGAACTTGTTGGTTCTGGTATGCCTTTATGGTTACCAAATGGAGCTAGACTTCGAAAAGCTTTAGAAAATTATATTTATGAAAAAGAAGAAGCTCTTGGGTATCATCATGTATATACTCCTTGTGTTGGTACAGTAGACCTTTATAAAACTTCTGGTCATTGGGATCATTATAAAGAAAATATGTTTCCAAGTATGAAAGTCGATGAAGAAGAATTTGTATTGCGACCTATGAACTGTCCACATCATATGCTTGTTTATAAAAATAAATTGCATTCTTATCGTGATTTACCTATTCGAATTGGAGAATTTGCTACAGATTTTCGTTATGAAGCAAGTGGAGCAGTAAAAGGTTTAGAGCGAGTTCGTTGTATGTGCCAAAATGACGCGCATTTATTCGTTACAAAAGAACAAATTGGAGAAGAATTTAAAAAAGTAGTAAATCTTATATTAGATGTATACAAAGATTTTGGTATTAAAGATTATAAATTTCGACTATCATTAAGAGATAAAGAAGATAAGGAAAAGTATTTTCCTGATGATGAAATGTGGGATAATGCAGAAAATAAACTGCGTGAAGTCTTAGATTCTATGGGTGTAGAGTATTTTGAAGCAATTGGTGAGGCAGCCTTTTATGGACCTAAATTAGACGTTGAGGTAAAGCCAGCAGTTGGACCAGATGTTACTTTATCTACTTGTCAGCTTGATTTTTTACTTCCAAGAAGATTTGAATTAAATTATATTGATTCTGATGGGGAAAAGCAAACTCCTGTTGTATTACATCGCGCTATTTTTGGTACTTTTGACCGTTTTACTGCATTTTTAATTGAAGAAGTAAAAGGAGCATTTCCACTTTGGCTTGCTCCAACTCAAGTAAATGTTATTCCAGTAAATTTTGAGTATCATTTAGAATATGCAAAAGAAATTGTTCTTTTGTTAAAAAATAATTCTATTCGTGTTAATTTAGATGATCGTAATGAAAAACTTGGATATAAAATGAGAGAGTCTGTTTTAAAAAAATATCCAATTACTATTATATTAGGTCAAAAAGAAGTAGATGAAAAAACAATTTCATATCGCTTGTATGGAAGTGAAGAAACAACTACATTAAAAATAGAAGAATTTGTATCTTATTTAAAGAAACGAATTATGGATAAAAATTAAATTTCCTTTTGGGGGTGTTCATTTGATTTATTTTCAAAGAAATAGAACGCAGGTAGAAGAACTTGTAAATCCAGATAATAATATTTTATTGTATCCAGATGTAGAAGATGTTCGTAATTATGCATTTTTCATTCTTTATGAAAATGATAAGGAACTGTTTTTAAGAACTTCTGATTTAAAATACCACTTCATAGGGCTTAAACTTCTTTATAAATCTTCTAAATATTTAAAAAAAATTGTTACTTATAAAGATGTATGTCAAATTGATCATGTTTGGTGCGATTATAAATTAGCAAAAAGTGGGAATATTTTAATGTATCAAGAAGATCCTTCTTTAGTAAAAAAGAAAGATTTAGGAGGCTTTTTATATTTACCACATTCTTTTACACCTTATCAAAAATCTTGGCTTTTAGAACATGAAAAATATCTTCATTCTTATCGTGATATTGGAATTTATCAATTTAATATGGAGAATCAAGCCTTTCAAGAACTTACTTTGTATGGTGAAGAAAATTATTTGCCAGTTTTAAAAAAATTGACACAGTAAAATTCTTTTATGTTATAATGTTTATGAAATCGCAAGAAAGACTAGTAGAAATCTTTTTGTTATAAAGAAAGACTATGGTAGATGAGAATAGTTTAACAAGTTGATTTTGAATCTCCTTTCTAGAGAAGTTAATCACTTCCGGAGAAAATCCGTTATCAATTATGAGTAAAAAAAGGATGGTACCGCATACTTATGCTCCTTGGCATGAGGGCGGTTTTTCTTTTAGGAGGGAATATGTTTTCAGAAGAAGAAATATTGTATTTTAAAAATTTAGGTATTTTAAAACGTTCTATGGAACTGGTGAAGATGTTATTTCAAAATAAACTGGATAAAGGAAATCATACTTATTTGGAACATTTAGAACATGTCAGTCAAGATTTTTTCTCGGAACGTAAAAAAGCAATGGCTTTGATGCATGATGTTTTAGAAGATACATCTATTACAAGTGAGGATTTAAAAAATCTTGGTTATGATGATAAGTTTATTGAAGTTTTAGAAATTCTTACAAATACTCATGATACTTATGATGAATATATTGAATATATTTTAAAAGTAAATAATAAGGATGCGTTTGAAATTAAAATGAAGGATTTACTTCATAATATGGATTTAACAAGGCTTTCTAAAATTACAACAAGAGATTTAAAAAGGACGGAAAAATATTGGAAAGCTTATTTAAAAATTATTCAAAAATTAGAAGGAGAAAAATTATGATAGATATTAAATGGATAAGAGAAAATAAAGAGGTTGTAAAAGAAAATATTAAGAAAAAATTTCAAGATCATAAATTAGTATTAGTAGATGAAATATATGATTTAGATATGGAATGGAGAAAAGTCCGTTTAGAAGCAGATACATTACGTGGTGAAAAAAATTCTTTTGCAAAAGAAATTGGTCTTTTGATGAAAGAACAAAAAAAAGAAGAAGCAGAAGAGAAAAAAGAGGTAGTTCGTAGTTTAAATGAACAAATTCTTGCTTTAGAAATGAAAGAAGTAGAACTTGAAAAAGTGATTCGTGAAAAGATGATGTTAATTCCAAATATTATTGATGAGAGTGTACCTATTGGAAAAGATGATAATGAAAATGTGGAAATTGAAAAGTTTGGGGAACCTTTTGTAAGAGATTATGAAATTCCTTATCATGCAGATATATGTGAAGCATTAGGTGGTCTTGATAAAGATAGTGCAGGAAGAACAAGTGGGAATGGTTTTTATTATTTAGTTGGAGATATAGCAAGACTTCATGAAGCGACTATTGCTTATGCTAGAGATTTTATGATAAGTAAAGGATTTACTTATGTTATTCCACCATTTATGATACGCAGTGATGTAGTAAATGGTGTGATGTCTTTTGAAGAAATGGACGCGATGATGTATAAAATTGAAGGGGAAGATTTATATTTGATTGGTACTAGTGAACATAGTATGATAGGAAAGTTTAAAGGACAAATTATTGAGGAAGGGCAATTACCTATTGCAATGACTTCTTATTCGCCATGTTTTAGAAAGGAAGTAGGAGCTCATGGTCTTGAAGAAAGAGGATTATATAGAGTTCATCAATTTGAAAAACAAGAAATGGTAGTACTATGTAAACCAGAAGATGCGATGGATTGGTATAATAAAATGTGGAGTTATACAGTAGAATTTTTTAGAAGTTTGGATGTTTCAGTTAGAACATTAGAGTGTTGTAGTGGAGATTTAGCAGATTTAAAAGTTAAATCTTGTGATGTGGAAGCATGGAGTCCAAGACAACAAAAATACTTTGAAGTTGGTTCTTGTTCCACATTAGGTGATGCTCAAGCAAGAAGATTGGGTATTAGAATGAAAACTTCACATGGTAATCAATTTCTTTCAACTCTTAATAATACAGTAATCGCAAGTCCACGTTCAATGATTGCAATAATCGAGTCTGGTTATCAAAGTGATGGTAGTGTAATAATTCCAAAGGTTTTACAACCTTATATGGGTGGTTTAGAAGTGATTAGACCAAAGCAAAAATAGTTAAGTTTAATTCAATCCAAAGATGAGTATAGGGAAGCTATATGCTAAATTTCAAGTAGAAACTGGAATTATGTAAGAAAAAGTGTAAAGTTGAT
>CANSRG010000019.1 GCA_947649355.1 uncultured Mycoplasmatota bacterium
TAGTAAACTCATATGGTGTTAGAGATGCTCCTACACTATCTTCTATTGGATAAGCTTTTCCTATTTGAATTGGGTTTTGATCCGTAAACTCTACTTTAAAACATCCAACCGTTAAACTATTTTCTCCACTTTGAACATGTGTCACTTGCCATACAGCATAAGAGACTTCTACTACACAAAATATTCCAATCAATAATCCTAATACTAATAATACCTTTTTCTTTTTCATATTAACCAACTTCCTTTTCCCTAGTATGTTCCTATTCTTTTCTATGATACTAGTGTAACATAAGAACATATCATTTACTACCTTTTTGTTGTATTTTTTCTTCTTTTATTCTCTTAATTATTGTATCATTATACCCCCCCCCCTAAGTCAATTTACAATTGCTTTACATTCACTGTAGAAATAGAAAAAATAAAAAATGCTACAAACTAAAAATGAGAAAATTCTAGAAAACTTCCTCACTATTTATTAGACTGCGATTAAAAAGTAACTCCATTCCATGAAGAATCATTTGGTTTATTTGCTGGACAATTTCTATACATAAATGATACATCAGCATCATTCGCATAAACAAAATAATCTCCATAATTTATAGTAGTTAAATTTTTGCATTCTTGAAACATTCCTCGCATATCAGTAACATTTTCAGTTTCGAAATAACTAATATCTAAAGTTTTTAAATTTGTACATAAAGCAAACATATTCATCATATTAGTGACACTAGAAGTAGCAATCCATGATAAATCCAAATTTTCTAAAGAAGTACATTGATAAAACATATAGCTCATATCTTCTACAAAACTTGTGTCAGTATCAGTAAAATCAACACTTTTTAAATTTAAACAACGATAAAATAAATTACTCATATTCGTTACATTTTCTAAATTCAAATTAGTAAGATTAACACTTTCTAAACTACTACATCCATAAAACATACCCCACATATTAGTTAATTTGCCTGTATTAAAATGTAATATATCTATATTCTTTAAATTTGTCATTCCATAAAAAAGTCCTGTCATATCCATCACTTTAGAAGTATTGAAATTAGATAAATCTAACTGCGTAAGATTAGAACAATTTGAAAATAACATTTTCATATTTACAAGCTCACTAGTATTAAAATGACTTACATCCAAATTAGTTAAACCACTACAATTTGAAAACATGCTTTCCATATGAACAACTTTTGAAGTATCAAAATGACTTAAATCAAGATATTTTAAATTACTACAATTTGAAAACATAAAATTCATTAACACAGTATTACTACTATCAACAAATTCCATACCTACAATTTCCTCTAAATTTTGAAAATTATAAAATATATAACTACTATTAGAACTTAAGTATAATTTATTATTACTTTGTAAATAAACAGTATGAGAAGAATCATCATTTTCTACTACATAACTCATTACACTTCCATCTTTAGTCTCTGATTCATCATAAGAAATCGCGTCAGGAATTGGATTTAGTCGGTCTTGAATAACAACCTTTTTTATAGTATCACGATAAGCCCACATTCCATCATTTGTATTTCTATTAACATAACGAAGAGTACCAGAAGATTTTTGAGTTTCATTAGTATAAGTATTGATAATAGTTACTCGACTTTGAAAAACTTGATTCATTAAACTTGGAAGAACAGGTGCTTGATAATCCATCCACATTCTTAAATCAAAAGTTCTTGATTCATTAGGTGCTAAATAATTTGTTTCTAATTTATAAGAAGTAATCGCTTCATCTAAAGTTTTTTCTACTACAGGTAAAGTACCAATAATTTGGGGCGGATTCTGATTTAATCGAACATCAATATAACTAAAATCCCTAAGAGTACTTGCATTTAATACTTCTAAGTTAATTTGATAATTCGCGGCAGTCGTACAAGTATTAGTAATCGTAAAAGTATATGGCATGAGACTATCAACATCTTCTTCTTTCATTGGATAAGCATCAACTAAAGATATTGGATTTTTATCTTGAAATTCTACTTGAAAACAAGCACTTTTTAAAACATTTCTATCAGTTTGCTTAAGTGTTATTTGCCATATTGCATAACTAATACCTATTCCTACTAAAACAAATAACAAAATCCCACCTAAAAATACTTTTACTTTTTTATTTTTCATAACTATCCTACTCTCTATAATTATTGTATCAAGATAAAAGAAACAGTGTCAACAAAAGAAAAAAAGATTTTACACTACAAAGAACGTTTAAACTTCACTCTTAGTAATTAAATAAATCTTTTTTCCTTTATAAAAAGCATAAAATATATTAGCAATAACTAAATTTCTTTTTGCCACCTCTTCCTCTAACCAAAAACGGTCTTTCTTCAAAAATTGTAACGTTTTTTTATTGATTTCACCATCTAAAATTAAAGGCATCGGATAACTAGATTGAAGACGAAAAATATTATATTTAAAAATTGATAATTTTCCATTTGGTTCTAAAAAAGCATATTCAATCTCATTTAAATCTTTAATTTCTTTTTGTCTCATCGAAAGAAGCAAATCATCCATGCTATAACGTTGTCTTACCATTTCTTTATAATTTACTTTTCCATTACAAATAATTAAAGAAGGTTTACCATCAAAAATTCTTCGAAAAGTTCGTGACTTAATACTAATAAAAGCAAGTAAAATTTCTAAAACCCCAAGTAAAGACAAAGGAATAATTGTCATCCATAAAGATTGATCAATATTTTCAATAGAAATAGCCACTAACTCAGCAATCAAAATCGAGACAATTAAATCAATAATACCAAGTTGACCAATCTCTCTTTTTCCCATTAAACGATACAATAGAACAATAAAGAAATAAAAAAATGTAGTCCTTAAAATAACACTCATAAGTTCTTGCATAATATTCACCCATAACTATTATGGAAGAATTCTATTTTTTTTAAACATACATATATTGTACTAGGTGATTATTTTGAAAATAATAAAACAATATGGAAAAACCATTGGTATATTTTTAGGAATACTTTTTATATTATCTTTTGTAATCGCGATATTAAATAGTTTAAACATTATATATAGCAAAGGAAGTGATATAATTATTTTAGTGGGAATGATTTTAACTCTTTTCATAATTGGTTTAGAATATGGAAAAAAGGCCGAAAAAAAAGGATTTTTAGAAGGATTAAAAATTGGCGGTAGCTTAATATTTATTTTAATTTTAATCAATTTAATATTTTATCAAACAGGATGTTCCATAGAAAGATTTATTTACTATGCAGTCTTAATTTTATCAAGTACTCTAGGTTCTATGCTAGGTATAAATAAAAAACACTAAGATACTTCTATAAAAGTATAAGTGTTTTCTTTTTTTTCTACATAAGATTTTTTATTATAATAAAGTTTTGTAACAGGATTTACTTCATCTTTTACATATCCAAGATTTACAAGCATTTCTAAAGAAAAAATTGAGCCACTACACTTGTCTTCATAAAAGCATTGTTCAGCACCCTCTAAAATTCTTCGTTCTGTAACTAAAATACTCAACTCTAAATGTCTTTTTTGAATTTTAAAAACAGTATATCCACTAATCATTAAAATAGCAAACAAAATGGTAAAAATAATAAACTTTGTATTTCGCATGTCTTTATTCTCCAAAATAATCTTTAATAAATTGTTCTCTAAATTCTTCTAAACAATCATTTTTAATTGCTTCTCGAATTTTTTCAGTAAAAGAAATTAAAAATCGAATATTATGAATAGATAAAAGTCTTGCTCCAAAAGTTTCATCCGCTTGAATTAAATGTTTCACATAAGCTTTTGTATAATAAGAACACGCATAACAATCACAATCTTCACTAATTGGAGTAAAATCGTTTTTAAATTTCGCATTTTTTAAATTGATTTTTCCATATTTTGTGAGTGCATGACCATGACGTGCAAGTCTTGTTGGAGAAACACAGTCAAATATATCAATACCACGAATTACACCTTCTAAAATATCAATCGGCTCTCCAATTCCCATTGCATAACGAATTTTATCTTCTGGTAAATACTTACAAGAATAAGAAAATGCTTTATACATATCTTCTTTTGATTCATGATCGTTTGCAACTCCACCAATACTATATCCATCAAAACCAATCTTCACAGTTTCAGTAGCACTTAATTTTCGTAAATCTTCATGGGCTCCACCTTGAACAATTCCAAATAGAAGTTGATTATTTCCTTTAAAAACATTTTTACCACGCTTGGCCCATCGTAAAGTTCTCTCTACACTTGCTTTTAAGTAAGAATAATCAGCACTAGCAGGCGGACATTCATCAAAACTCATGACAATATCGCTTCCTAAATTTTCTTGAATTTGAATCGACTTTTCTGGAGTTAAAAATAAAGAATCTCCATTATATTGATTTTTAAAATGTACTCCTTCTTCAGTAATATCTTTTGGTTTGGCTAGAGAAAAAACTTGAAACCCTCCTGAATCTGTTAGTATAGGCCCATCATAATTCATAAATTTATGTAAACCACCAGCTTCTTTCACGGTTAAATCTCCAGGACGAAGCCATAAATGATAAGTATTAGAAAGGATAATTCCTGCACCTACACCTTTTACTTCCTCTGGACTTAATGTTTTTACAGTTCCTTGTGTACCAACAGGCATAAACATTGGTGTTTCATACTCTACACCATGATAAAGAATTTTCCCAAGTCTTGCTTTTGTATTTTTTTCTTTTTTTAAAACTTCAAATTGCAACTTCATTAAAACCACCATCATTAGTGTATCATAAATTCTTTAAAATAACTTGATATTTTTAACATATTTCTAAAAAAAGACAAGCAAAAAAACACTTGTCAATCTTTTGTAATAAGACTATAACCAACTTTGTTAATAGGACCTGCCCCTATAGTAATAAGAATATCACCATTTTTTAAATGCATTTTTAAATAATCAATAATGTCTTCATAATTAAAAAAACAAACACAATTTGGATTTTTTTTCTTAATGAGTACTTCTAAATCCCTAGAAGAAATAGACTTATCATCAACCTCTCTTGCTGCGTATATTGGTGCAAGTAAAACATGAGAAAATAAAGATAAAACAGAGGCAAATTCTTCTAAATGATCTTTTGTTCTAGAAAAAGTATGTGGTTCAAAAACAACCCATGTATTTTGATGAGGAATTTCTAAAGAACTTTTCCAAGTAGAAATAATTTCAGTAGGATGATGTGCGTAATCATCAAAGACTAAAACATCATCATATTTTCCAATGAGTTCAAATCTTCTTTTTGCACCTTTAAAATTTTGTAACCCTTTTTTTATATCTTCTTTTTCTATATGATAATAATCACAAGTTGCAATAGTTGCTAAAGCATTATATATATTATGCTGACCATGAACATTTAAAGAAAAAACTCCAAATTCTTGACCATTTTTCTCTACCAAAAATTCTGGGTAAGAAAAAGAATTCATATGAATATTTTTTGCTCTGTAAGTTACATCTTCTTCTAAAATTCCATAAGTAAGATAAGGCTTATCTATCTTTTCCAAAATTTCTTTTGTATTTTCATCATCCTTATTAGCAATCACTAATCCACCATCTCTTAAACAATTCGTAAATTTTAAAAAGGATTCCTTAATATGATCAATCGACTTAAAATAATCTAAGTGATCATTATCTATATTTAAAAGAACTTCAACTTTTGGTGAAAATGCTAAAAAGGAATCTACATATTCACAAGCCTCTAAAATAAAATACTCACTATTCCCTGTTCTATTATTTCCGCGAATAATGTCTAAATAAGCTCCAACAGAAATCGTAGGATCTTTTAAAGCTTCTAAAAAACAAGTAGCAATCATTGATGTTGTTGTGGTTTTTCCATGAGTTCCGCTAATACAAATACACTCTTGATAGCATCTTGTAATTTCTCCTAAAAATTCACTACGTTCCAATAACTTTTTTCCTGCTTGTTTAGCATATAAGTATTCTTCATCTGTTTTAGGAATGGCCGCAGTATAAATAACAGTATCAGATTTTTCAACAAGCGAAATATCATGGCCTATAACAACATTTAAGCCAATATTTTTTAAATGCTTCGTATTATTACTTTCTGCTTTATCGCTTCCAGTTACCAAAACACCAAAATGATTTAATATCTCAGCAAGACCACTCATACTGACTCCACCAATACCAATCATATGAACTTGACCCCATTTTTGAAATTCTTCTTTTCTATTCATTATAAAATCTCCTTTACAATTTTTTTAAAACAATTTCCTCGTTCTTCAAAATTTGGAAACTGATCCCAAGAAGCACAAGCAGGACTTAATAAAATCACATCATTTTCTTCACTAATTTCATACGATTTTTTTGTTGCTTCCTCTAAACTTTCAAAGGAAAAACATGGAATAGAACAAGTTTCTGCAAGAGATTTAATTTGTTCTTTCGTTTGGCCATAACAACAAATTGCTTTCACATGTTGAAAATATTCTTTTAATGGCACAAAAGAAATTCCTCGGTCTAAACCACCCATAATAAGAATAGTGGAAGCAGAAAAAGATTGAAGAGCAATTTTAGTAGACTCATTATTAGTAGATTTAGAATCATTATAAAATTTTCGTTTCTTAACTTCTCTTACAAATTCCAAACGATGTTCTACTCCTTTAAAATTTTTAAAAAAGGAAAACATATTTTCTTTTAAAACGCCAAAATAATTTGCCACTAAAACACTAGCCATAATATTTTCATAATTATGAACGCCTTTTAATGGGATAGCATTTAAATCAAATAACTCTTCTTGAAAACAAAGCAATTTTCCATTTTCTATATAACAATCGGCAATCGATTTAGAAGAAAAAAAGAGTTTTTTAGACGATACATCTTGGGCTAATTTTAAAACATCTAAATTTTCTTTATTTAAAATAACAAGTTCATTTTTTGTATGATTTTGAAAAATTCTTTTTTTCATTTCTAAATAAGTTTCATAATCCCCATGAAAATCCAAATGAACAGGACTTAAATTAGTTAAAACACTAATAGTAGTTTTAAATTGATACATATCACAAAGTTGATGATCAGATATTTCAAGAACAATAATATCTCCAGGTAAAACATCAAGAACAAAACTAGAAAAAGGAATACCAATATTTCCACCTAAAAATACTCTTTTTCCAGTCGTCTTCAACAATTCATAAATCATAGTCGTTGTTGTAGTTTTCCCATTAGAACCAGTAATTCCCACAATCTGTACTGACTGAGGCAAAAAAGAAAAACTCGCTTCCATTTCATTGATAACAGAAATAGAATATTCTCGTGCTTTACATACTGCAAGATGATTTTTAGAAATAGCAGGATTTTTAATAACAAAATCCAAATCTTTAGACACTAATTCTTCTTGATTTTTAGTAATAACCACTTTTATTCCTAATTCTTGCAATTCTTTTACCAAAGACTCTTCTTGTTCTTTTAAATCAGTAATAACAATTTCATTTTGAAACTTAGCCAATAATTTTGCAACCGCAACTCCACTTCTTGCCATTCCAAGAATTAAAACTTTTTTACGTTCAATCATCATACTTCACTCTCCATAAAAAGAGTATCAAAAGTCTTTTACTTCGTCAAGTCTCCATTTACAAAATATTTTTTTCCTGAATAGAATCTAATTCTTGATACAATAAAGCCTGTCCATTATTTTTATTTTTATCATTATTGATTAAAGCCTCTATTTTTAAATAACGAAAATTAGGATAACCACTACGATAAGAAAGAGGTTCTTTAGAATACCGAAGTACAGAAAACATATTCTCAGCAGAATGAAATTTTTTTTCATACACTTCTTTTTGAGAATCCAAAAAATCTTGTTGAAAAGGACTTAAAGTTTCTGATAAAAAAATAGTAGTAAAATATTTGCCATCTACCATTGCACCAGAATTAAAGCCTACAGAAATTCCATTTTCACAAAAAGTTTGAGCATAATCAATATGACTCTCACCTCTACCCTTATGATCCAATTGATACTTCGTAATAAACTCCTTACAAAAAGTAGAATGATCTCTATCTCCTAACACATATTTTTTAAAATAAACCTTCTCTTCCAACAATACCCCCCTCCCATTTGGAATTAACCAAATGAGCCATTCACTATTATCCATGTTATATTTTCTCCTTTTCTTTTCTTAAAAACATCGCATCTCCAAAAGAGAAAAAACGATATTTTTTTAAAATTGCTTCATGATAAGCATTTAATATATATTGTCTGTTTGAAAAAGCACTAACAAGCATAACTAAAGTACTTTTTGGTAAATGAAAATTCGTAATTAAAGAATCAATAGCTTGAAATTCAAAACCAGGATAAATAAAAATATTAGTATTTCCTTCACAAGGTTTAAAAACTCCATATTTATGTATAACTGTTTCTAATACTCTAGTAGAAGTAGTTCCTACCGCGATAATAAAACGCCCCTCTTGTTTAGCTAAATTTAAAATATTTGCTGTTTCATCGCTTATTTGATAAAACTCACTATGCATTTCATGCTTGGTAACATCTTGTACTTCAACAGGGCGAAAAGTTCCTAGGCCAACATGTAAAGTAACACTTGTAACAATAACACCTTTTTCTTTTATTTTTCTCAATAATTCATCAGTAAAATGTAATCCTGCTGTAGGAGCAGCAGCACTTCCTAAAACCTTTGCATAAACCGTTTGATAACGATTTTTATCTTCTAATTTAGCATGGATATAAGGTGGGAGTGGCATTTCTCCTAATTGATCTAAAATTTCTAAAAAAATGCCATTATAGAAAAATTGAACAATTACCATACCTTCTTCTTTCTTTTCTATAACTTTAGCTTTTAATAACCCATTTCCAAAAGAAATTTGTGTACCAACATGTAACCTTTTAAAAGGTCTTGATAAGCATTCCCAACAATCACCTTGCTTTTCATTTAAAAGAAGAAGTTCAATAGTAGCTTTTGTTTCTTCTTTTTCTCCGATAAGACGGGCTGGAATCACTTTAGTATTATTAAGAACTAGTACATCTCCTGGATGAAAATAATCCACAATATCGGTAAATTGTTTATGTTCTAATTCCCCATTTTCTCGGTTCATCACAAGAAGTTTAGATGCACTTCTATTTTGTAATGGTGTTTGTGCAATAAGCTCCTCTGGTAAATCATAATTAAAATCTTCTGTACTCATAACATCCCTCTTTTATTTTATATTAAGTTTTTTATTTAATTTTTGATATGACTCATCAAAAGAATCCATTGAAAGCAAAATAATATTCATATTAGTGTCTTTTAGTTCTTCTAGAAGGCTCAAATAAACATTTTGTTGATTTACACTATTTTGAATACTAAAACTTTGATAATTATGGTGACTCTCTCTTGCTAATCTTTCTTGATACAATTCTGTATTTTCTAAATAAAGCACAACAAGATAAATTTCATAATTTAATGAAGTAAGTCGTTTCACTAAATCTTCATAAATATCAGTAAATAAATAATCTTTATAACCAAGTCTTGCGTAAACTTCTTCTGTAAAAAACGTTCTATCAAAAATCAAATCCATTGGAACAGTTTCCATATTTTGTAAATAAGTAAACAAAGCATTATACATCATAATACTATTCTCTTTTCCAGCAATAGTTTTATCTTTTTGACCACTTAATCGATACAAATTAGAACTAGCGATATTATCTCTTAAATAATTCGTTAGTGTAGTTTTTCCTGTCCCTTGTGGGCCCTCCACAATAATAATTCTATTTTTTTTCATCTACATCTTTCTCCCTTCATCATATAAAGACATATCCAAAGAATATATATCTTTTAATAATCCTATAGATTTCATTTGTTCTAATATTTCTTTTTGAACGCTAGAAAGACTACTAGAGTTATATCTCATAACGACAGATGAGCCACGACTTTCTAAAATAATAGAACATTGCATCATTTGCATATATTGAATAAATAATTCTGCTTGGTCATAAACCATTAAAACTTCATCTTTTAATCGTTTTTGATAACTTTTACAAATCTTTTTGTCTTTCATAAGTAAATCATGAATCCACATCGTAGCCCAAAAATTATGCAATTCGACGGAAGAATCTAAAGAAACCATATTCCCATCTTTATCAATAAAACACTCCTCTATATTTTCATAATTTTTAGGAATTCTTTGTCGTTTTATATACTTTTCTTTTCGTTCCATAAAGATAGGTTTTGACAACATTTTTCGTTCCCCAATAGAAAAGTTTTGTTCGTCATTACAAACTGCATAATAATAACCATCATGATACCACATTGTTGTATCAGAAATAAGAAATGGATTTATAAGACAATATCCTAGTTTTTGAAAAACATAATCAAAATAAGGAGTAAACGTTTGATACTCTTTAGAAAACTCTAAAAAATCTTTTTGTCTTAGTAACCTTTCTTCTAATGAAACACTATTATCTTCTAAATAATTTTTAGTAATATTTTCGCAAGTATTTTCTAACTCATAATAAGGAATTTCTAGTTCATATCCTTCCTTTTTTATTTTACAATTCAACGTATTCACTTCTTTCTAAAATAATGTGCCATTATGAGAAATTTTTAAATGAGCATAAGCTTTCTCTTCAGCAACTCTTCCTCGTGGAGTTCTTTTAATAAATCCTTCTTGAAGTAAAAATGGTTCTACAACATCTTCTATTGTTGACACTTCTTCTCCAATACTTGTGGCAATAGTTTCCACTCCAACAGGTCCACCATTAAATTTAGTAATTAAACTTGTTAAATACTCAATATCTATAGAATCTAGTCCATATTCATCTACTTTAAGTTTTGCTAAAGAAGAATTACAAAGTTCTAATGTAATTTTATCGCTATGATTAACCAAAGCAAAATCACGAACTCTTTTAAACAAGCGATTTGCAATACGTGGCGTTTTTCTACATCTTCCTGCAATAAGTCTTGCAGCATCTTCTTCAATCGGCATTTCTAAAACCCGACTAGTTCGAAGAACAATGACTTTTAGTTCTTCTAAAGAATAATATTGGAGTTTTGAAATAATTCCAAAACGATCACGTAAAGGACTTGAAATATCTCCTGCTCTTGTAGTTGCACCAACTAAAGTAAAAGGCGGTAAATCAATCTTTATATTACGACTTTTCCCATCACTATTTAAAACTAAATCCATTTCAAAATCTTCCATAGCAGGATATAAAATTTCTTCAATAAATTTTGGCATTCGATGAATTTCATCTATAAAAAGTACATCTCCTGGTTCCAATGTAGACAAAACCGCGGCTAAATCACCACTTTTTTCTATAGAAGGACCACTCGCAGTTTTAATATTTACACCTAGTTCATTCGCAATAATATGAGCAAGTGTCGTTTTTCCAAGTCCAGGTGGACCATAAAGCAATACATGATCTAAAGATTCATTTCGAATTTTGCTAGCTTCAATAAAAACTTTTAAATTACTTGTAATTTCTTCTTGACCAACATATTCAGATAAACTTTGAGGTCTTATATTCGTTTCAAAAGAATCACTAGAAAGTTCTTTCGCTTCTAAAACATTTTCTTCCATAAAAACCCTCCTATTTTAATAATAATTTTAATGCATCTTTCACTTGTTCTTCAATTTGTTTACTACCATCTACATTTGGTAATATCTTCTTAACATCTTGTGTTTTATAACCAAGTCCTTCTAAAACACTTAAAAGCTCATCAAAGCCACCAATCATAGTAGTATTTATAGAAGTCGCAAGTTTTCCTTTTAAATCTAAAATTATTTGTCTTGCAACCTTATCTCCCACTTTTGGAAATTTCTTCAAATATAAAACATTTTCTCGATCAATCGCATCAATAATTCCTGAAACACTTCCAGTTGCAAGCATTGGCATAACAAGTTTAGGCCCAACACCTTTCACATTTAAAAGTTTTAAAAAAAGTTCTTTTTCTTCCTTAGTTTTAAAGCCATACAAAGATTGCTCATCTTCTCTTATATGAGTATAAACATAAACTTTTACTTCCTCATTCGTAGGAAAAGCAAAAGGATTTGAAACAGTAATTTGATATCCTATGCCATTACAATCCAAAACAATAAAATTAGATTCTACTTCCTTAACATAACCTTTTATATAATAATACATCTTATATCACCAATAACATTATAACATACAAAAGTATGAAAAAAAAGATATAATCCCTTAAACCTCAAAAGAATTCAAAGTCTTTTTATCTAATTTTCTAATAATCGCTTTACTTCACTTACAGATATTTCCATAGTATTAGAGATTTCTTCCACATTCTTTCCAGAAGACACTAAATAACGTGCAAATTTGCGATTACTTTCTTCACGTCCTTCTAGTAGCCCTTCCATATGCCCCTCCTTATGGCCTTCCATGCGACCTTCCATGCGACCTTCCATGCGACCTTCCATGCGACCTTCTCGAAGTCCTATTTCACGTCCTTCTCGTCTTGCTTCATCCCTAGCGAGAACGGTTGTATATTGATATCCTTCATATTTTTCCTTTGCACACTTATTTTTTGAAAATCTTTTCACAAATTCATTGATTTCTCCTAACATCTTATCTTCTCCTTCCATAACAATTTTATCCCTCTCCTTTTGATTCTTTGCTCTTATAAACTTCATAAGTTTCAAGAAGGAAATATCATTTTCACCTTCATTATACTTTGCCTTTTCAATCAAGTCAAGTCTTATTACATGTATCTCATGATAATCACTAAAAAGGGTTGATTCGCTCTCAAATAAATTTTTAGTGTAAAACTTTTTCTTTAACGAAACATGTACCCGATCTATAATGACAAATTGCACAATCTTTTTTAAACTTTCGTAACTATCTCCAATCTGTAATTGAGTAGAAAATAATCGTTCTCCATAACTTTGAGTCTTTAAAAGTCCTATCTTGGAAAAAGAAGTAAATGCTTCAAAATTATAAATCACTTCATTAGTTTGCATCACAATATCTGCTTGATACTCTTTATCATGAAAGGAAAACTTTTCTAATGTCGCATCACTAAGAACCTGCACATCATCTATTTTCTCTTTTAAGCAAACTTCCAATAAATATTTAGAAAATGCTTTTCTTGTTTTTCTTCCAAACGTATCTTTAAACGGAATATCCTCTAGCAAACTAAAATCTCCATTTTGAAAACTTTTCATTTATTCTCCTTTCTAAAAAACAAAATACCTTCTATCTATATATTACCGAAAGCCCCCTTCATTTCCTTTTTTTTTAAAGAAAAAATATCAATTTCAAAAGCAAGAATAAAAATATATAAAAAAAGATTTCGTACTATTTCAATACAAAATCAATAAAAACTGGTGCTAAAATTACCAAAAGAATAATAGGAATAAAAAATACAACTGATAAAATACTTATTTTAGTTGGTAATTTACCAATTTGACTTTTAATATCTAAAAGACGTTTATCTCTTAAAAAATCAAGCTGATTATTTAAAGATTCCAAAATATTATTACCAAACACACTAGCTTGAACAATATTTAATAAAGCATTATTAATCGTATCACTTGGAATTCTCTCTTTCATATCTGTAATTGCTTCTGGAAAACTTTTTCCAAGTTTCATTTCATTTAAAGATTTTTGAAATTCTTCTGACAATTCACTATCTATATTTTTAGAAGTCATAGTTAATCCAAGGGTTAAATTTCTACCACTTTCTAAAGTTAAAGACAAAACTTCAAAAAAGAAAATCGCTTCTTCTTCTAACTTTTTTGCTCTTTTTTTAATTGGTAAATCCAAAATCAAAAACTCACTTAAATAATGAAATATTACAACTGATAACGGGCCTAAAAGATATCCATTTTTACTAAAAATCAAGAAAACAAAAAATAGAAAAATACAAGACAACAACCGAATATTTAAAAGATCTATTACATCATAATTACAATGAATACCTAAAAGTTTAATCTTTTTATCTATTTTTTTTATCGTACTTTCTAAATAAACTTTACGAACTAGACTTTGCCGTTTCATTAAATTCTCACCTCTAATACTTTCTTAATAACAAAAATATAAAGTGTATATAAAAGAATAGTACCACCTAAAAATAGATGTCCAAGACGAGTAGCAAAAACAGGTTCAAAATAACTAGGATTTAAAAAGTAAATGAAAAAGATAAACAAAAATGGAAGAACACAAAGAACACGGAAGACAAATAATGATGCGCTTGTTAAACTTTGCATTTCTTGTTTTAATTTTTTCTTTTCAAAAAAAGATCTTTCAATTGTTCCAAATACACGAACGATATTTCCTCCTGTTTTATTTAAAAGTGACAAAGAACTTGTAATATATCTTGCATCTTCTAGTTTCACACGATTATAAAAGCGTTCAAAAACAACTTCAATACTAAGTCCATAAGTCATATCTAAATAGATTTTTTTAAACTCATCACTAATAGGACCATCTAATTCATTTTTAACGATTTCAACAGCTTGCATAATATTACGACCAGATTTAAAACTATTATTCATAACAATAATTGCTTTTAATAAGTCCTCTTCTACTTTTTTACGTTTTTTTTGATATTCTAATTGTAAAAATAAATCTGGAAGAAAAAAACCAAGAAAAAAAGTAATCAAAAGACTCATAAATGATACATTTACCACTTGAAACATTGCAGTAAGTAAATTACAAATTAAAAACAAGAAAGCAATTAAAGTTTTTATAGCAATATAATCCATTCCACTAATTTCATCTTTTTGTTCAAATTTAATAAACTTGTCATAACGCATTCCATATTTTTTTAAAAATACACTTTTTTCTAATATAGAAGAAACTCTATGAATTAGTCGCCAAAAAAATGCCATAATGATATCAAAAATAGATTTTTCTTCATCAAAAGTACTAATTAAAGCAAAATTTTGAAAACGTTTTTCTAAACGAATAATTCTTCTTTGCCGAAGCAAATAAAGGATTAAAAGAAACAAGACAAGTATAGTAAGTCCTTGAGTCAAAAGAACTTGCAAAGAATAATTTTCCATAGACACCCCTTTCTAAATCAACAATTAGATTATTAACTCTCACTATGCCCATTCAAATAACTTGCTATCACACTCACCTTACTTTTCATAATTCCTCTCATGTACTCTTCTTCTGGTGGTGTATCATAATCAAGCCACAGTCTCAATTCATAAGTAACACTTTCATTCTCGTGTAAATAGCCTGTATTTAATTTATAAGCATTCGTCGCATCACTAAGTGATTTATCAATACTAGGATTATCAGTTAAAAAACTAGGAGATGCGTCTTCGCCACTTTTATTAAGTAAGACTTTAATAGTACTAATATTTTGTAAAGTTGTCGTATTTAAAACTTCTAAATTTACTTGATAACTTGCATAATTTGCACAATGATTTGTTATTGTAAATTCATAAGGAATATAACTTTTTCCAACTTCATCTAAAACAGGAAAAACTTTTTCTAAATTGATAGAATTTTGTTCATTAAGCATTTGTACATTAAAACAACTAGATGTAATTTGATTTACACCCTCTTGCTTTAAAGTAAGTTGCCATAAAGCATAACTAAAACCTAACATAGAGAAAAAAACGATTAAAAGAACAATACCAAATAATAATTTCTTTTTCTTATCCATTAAGATTTCCTACTTTCTATATGAAACATCTCGTCCAAAGATGTAATTCCTCTTGCCGCGACTTTTTTATATACTCTTGGTAAAGTTTCATCAAATAAAGTAAATTCACCATTCACTTCCCCACTTTGTGTCAAACCATTTTGTTTAAAAGAAAATATTTCTTTCAAAGAAATTTCTCCATCTACCAAAGTTTCTAATTCTGAAATAGATGTTACTTTTCTTTTTCCATCACTCATTCTCTCAATATTTACAACTAAATCAATCGCACTCACAATATATTCTCGAATAGCTTTAATAGGAATATCTAATCCACTCATCAAAACCATTGTTTCTAAACGATTCAAAGCATCTTTAGCCCCATTAGCGTGAAGAGTTGTTAAACTTCCTTCATGTCCTGTATTCATTGCTTGTAACATATCAAAAGCTTCTTTACCACGCACTTCCCCAACAATAATTCTATCTGGTCTCATTCGAAGGGCATTGATAACTAAATCGCGAATAGTAATTTCTCCATCATGATCATAATTAGTAACTCTAGTTTCTAAAGAAATTACATGTTCTTTAGAAAGTCTAAGTTCAGCAGCATCTTCAATAGTAATAATTCTTTCATCATCAGGAATAAAGTCACTTAAAATATTTAAAAGAGTCGTTTTACCAGAACCAGTACCACCACACACTACAATATTACATTTTCCTTTTACCGATGCTTCTAAAAACGTTGCCATATAAGGAGTCATAGACCCAATACGAATTAAATCATCTGCTTCAGTCATTTCCCCTTTAAACTTTCTTATTGTAATAACAGGCCCTTTAGTAGACAAAGGAGGAATAACCGCATTGATACGTGAGCCATCACTAAGTCTTGAATCAACCATAGGATTCGTTGCATCAATTGTTCTACCCATAGGCCCTATCATTCTCTCAATAGTTCTTATAATATGTTCATCATTGATAAAAGAAACACTTTCATCTCGAATAATTTGACCATCAATTTCAATATAAATTTCCTTTGGACTATTCACCATAATCTCAGTAATATTTTTATCTTCTAAAAGCTCAGTCAAAGGCCCATACCCATTGATTTCATTATCAATCAAATTATATAAATGACTTCTCTCTAAATTAGATAAATCATACCCCTCAATCGTTTTATCAATTTCATCATTGATAAATTGATTTAAAAGCTTATCCTCAGGAATTTCTTTATCAATTAAATTTTCAACAATACGTGTTCTTAAATCATCTAATAACTTTTTATCTTGAAAAATCTCATAATCAGTAACTTGATTATAAAAAGTATCTTTCCTCTCTATATTAAAGGCTTCAATTAAACTAGTTCTTTTCATCTTCTCCTCCAATTAAATCTAAACAAACTTTCATCATTGTTGTAACGTCTTTATTAAAAACATTGATAGCTTTAGGCTCTAATGTCACAATCTTTCCATTCATTAAATATGTATCAATATTTTTTAAATAAAACTCAGAACTTAAAACATAATCTATATTTTCTTTTAAAACACTTTTCATATCAAACAATGTAAAATACTTTTTAAAAGGATCACGAGAATTATTTAATAAAATTTTATAATTATTTTTTTCTAAATCTCTAAAAATAGAAAGAAGACTTTTCATATTCTTTAAATCCATTGGATCATTTTCCATCAAAAACAAAATATTATCTACAGAATCTAATAATACTAAATTGGTTTCATTTAAAATATGAGTGGTATCTACAAGTACAACGTCATAATGTAAAACAGCTTTTGATAAAGCAATCTCTAAATATTTTGAATCAATTTTAGAAGCTTGTCTAGGATCTTTTGGACTTGGTAAAAAAGAAATAAATTCATCATAAACAGTCACATAATCCAAAAAATTTTTAAAACGGTTATTTGTATAATCATCTACTAAATTATAAATTGTTTTTTCATATTCTTTATTAAGAGAAACCGCGATTCCCCCACTAGACAAATCAAAATCTAAAATTAACACTTTCTTACCAATGGTTTCATAAACACCAGCAAGACACATAGTTAAAAATGTTTTTCCAACTCCACCTTTTCCAGAAAACATACAAATACTTTTTCCTAAGTTTTTTTTCATAGTCCACATCCTATTCTTTTTTTGTAATTATTACTTTTCCATCTTTTAAAAATCCTTCTCGATGAAGTCTTATTTCATATTCTACTAAATTGATAAGTTTTCCAAATAAGGAATCTATTTTATAATCTAAAAAAACTTCTAATTTAAAATTTTCATAAGATACCTTTAAGGAATTTACGGGAATATCATTGAGAAGTAAATTTTTCTTCACTTCTTCTAAATCGTTTTTTTCTAATGCAAGTGTAATACCTTGATCTAAAATACCTCTAGTTCTTTGATATTGATACGTTAAAATACCTACATCAACCACGATAGCTAAACAAGTAAGTATAATAGGAACTAATAAAACAAACAAAATGAGTGTTTGACCACGTTTATTCATAAGCCATCACCCTTTTTACTTCCAAAGAGTATGGATTTGGAAATAAAAATTGTAGTCCTGGTGTTACAATAGTAATTTCTTTTTTTAAAGAAAAAATTAGAGTCTCATTATTTTCATTTTTAATTTCTAACATCGTATCTTCATCATTTAAAGCTAAAGAAGATTGAATTTCTAGAAATGTCTTTTTATTTTTATAAAGTTCTACAACATTAGACATTTCACTTTCTAATTCATTTTGAGAATAAATTATTTTTCCAATATCAATAATTGCTAATAACATAAAAATAAAAATCGGTAAAATAATTACAAATTCTACTAAAGCTTGCCCCTTTTTGTTCATGCTTATTTTCCTTCATTCTTTCTTTTCTCGTACTCTTCTTTTGTAAGACACTCTGCTTCTCCAGGTTTCTTACCTTCCACATAAACTTTATTGATTAAATCACAAGAAGTTTTTGTAATCGTATCTTTTAAATATCCCCCAAAATAATTGACAATACTAACTGTAATGACACTAATAAGAGCCACGATTAAAACATACTCCACCAGTGCTTGACCACGCTTATTCATAAGACTCACTTCCCTATTCTATAAATATTATAGCAAAAAAAAAGAATGATAACAATTACTTTTGAATCGTTATCATATTAAATAGAAAAATTATATAAATACCCATCATTAAAGACGCTTTATAACGAGCCATTTCATGGATTGCAACAAACTTATCAGCAAAAGAAATAACCCAAGATTCAATATGTTTTGGAACTTTTTTTGATAAAGGAAACATATGAGATTCAATCATATTTTCTTGTTTCATATCTAAATCAAAATGTTCTTTTGCATTTTTTAAAGCAATCAAGGGATGTTGAACTAAAGTTTTCGAAGAAGAATACTGTTCTGTCTCAGAATTCAAATAAAAATCATGAAGTAAAGCAGCTCTTGTAGCCCTTTCATAATCTAAATGAAATTTATTAGACAACCGATAAGTCATATGAGCTACACGCAAAGAATGCTCATAACGACTTATACCATGATGTAATTCCTCTTTTAATAAAGAAAACTTTGGATGATTTGTAATATCATTTATAATACTATCAAATTCATAAGAATCAGGAAATGCCATCTTATCTTTCACCTCGAACTCTACCATTATATCATATTCCAAAAAAAATGCAAATATCCAAAAAATGTAAAATTTTGTAAAGAACAATTTTACTCAAAAGGATGATAAAGAGTTGCAACTTTTTCAGCACACAAAATACCATCTATACTAGAAGTAGTAATTCCACCAGAATATCCAGCCCCTTCTCCACAAGGAATAATTCCAGAAATATTAGAAAAAAAGTCTTCATTTCTTCGGATACGTATTGGCGAAGAAGTTCTACTTTCCACTCCAAGTAAAATCATATCCTCTTGAGAAAAACAAGGTATTTTAGACCCAAATTCCACAAAGGCTTCTTTCAGGGAATCACAAAGAAATTTAGGTAACAATTCATTAAAATTACAAAACATAACATCCCCTTTTGTACAAGAAGAAAAACTTCCAAAAGATTTACTTACTACATTATTTTTAAAATCTTTATATAATTGTACAGGAATTTTTCCATGACCTAGCAAAAATGCTTTCTCTTCTAACTCTCGTTGAAATTTCATACCATCTAAAGGATGCGTACCATAATCATTTTGATTAACAGTTACAACAATAGCAGAATTTGCATTTTTACTATTTCTACTTTTCTCACTCATTCCATTGACACAAAGTCGATTAAACTCACTAGAGGCATTTAAAACATATCCTCCAGGACACATACAAAAAGAATAGACCCCTCGTTTATTTTTAGTAGTGTAAGTAAGTTTATACTCTGCTGGAGGAAGATAGTTTTTTAATTTTCCGTATTGCAAATCATCAATAAAATCTTGAGGATGCTCTACACGAACACCAACCGCAAAAGGCTTTCCTTCCATAAAAACACCTCTTTGATAAAGCATTTCATAAGTATCTCTAGCACTATGCCCAGTAGCTAATACCAAAACATCACAAGAAATCCACGTTTCATGATTTAACTCTATCATAGAAATTTTTCCATTCAAAACTTTAATATCCGTCAATAAAGTTTCAAAAAGAAATTCTCCACCTAAATCCATAATTTTCTTTCGCATATTAGGAATTATTTCTCTTAAGCAATCTGTTCCAAGATGAGGATGTGACTGATATAAAATATCTTTATCTGCTCCATTTTCCACAAAAATTTCAAGTACCTTTTTTCCTAAATGCCGTTTATCTTTCACTAACGTATTTAATTTACCATCCGAAAAAGTTCCTGCTCCACCTTCTCCAAATTGAACGTTAGAATTTGGATTTAATTTACCAGTTAAAAAAAATTGTTCTACACTTTGAACTCTTTTCTCAACCATCTCACCACGTTCTATTATAAGTGGACGATAACCATAAAGTGAAAGAAAATACGCACAAAATAAACCAGCTGGCCCACTTCCCACAATAATAGGACGATGAGTTAAAGCTTTAGTTCCTGTTACCAAAAATTGATAAGGTTTTAAAGAAGTCAAAAAAATATCATCAGAACGATTTCTTTTTAAGACTTTTTCTTCTTCTTTCAAAGTAACATCCACTTCATACACAAAAAAAATAGATTCTTTTTTTCTTGCATCAATAGACTTTTTTACAATTTGCATCGATAAAATTTCAAAAGAAGATATTTTTAAACGAATCGCAACCTGTTTTTTTAAAAAATCTATCGAATCTTTTAATACATTCACTTTTATTTGTCTAATGCGTATCATTTACTTCTCCTTTTCTTTTAATATTGCTACCCGCAATCATACCACTTATCCAAGCAAAAGATAAATTATATCCTCCACAATCCCCATCAACATCTAAAATTTCTCCAGCAAAATAAAGTCCCTTTTGTTTTCGAGATTCAAAAGTTTCAATATTTATTTCCTCTAAAGGTATTCCTCCAACAGTAACTTGAGCATTTAAAAATGGTTTAGAACCCACGATTGGTAATGTAAAATGAACCAAAGTATTAAAAAGTGTTTCTTTTTCTTTAAAAGTTAGAGCATTATACATAGATGAAAAAGAAAGAGAACAACATTCTAATAAAACTCTTACTAACTTATAAGGTAAAATTCCTTCTAGAAATTCTCCAATACTTCGATGAGAAAGAAGTTCTTCAAAACCTTCAAAAAAATCCAAAATAGGTTCTTTTACAAAAGGTAAAAAATTGATAGTTAAAAATACTTTTTTCTTATCTGCTAATAAAATACTTGCATAACGACTTAAATTAAAAATACAAATACCACTAATACCATAATCAGTCAATTGAAGCTCTCCTACTTCTTCTTTATAAGTAGTACCATTACTAGAAATAGAAACACTAGCATCACATCGTACCCCTGCCCAATTTTTTAAAAAAGAAGTATTTGAAACAAGTTGAACTAAAGACGGATATAAAGGTAAAATAGAATGCCCAAAAGACTTAGCTATATCATATCCAATGCCAATAGATTCCCCTTTTAAAGCAGCAAGACCTCCTGTAGTCAAAATTACTTTATCAAATTCCAATTGTTCTTCTTTAGAACAAACAAAAAATTTATTTCCATCATAAAGAACATTTTGAACTAAAAAATTAAATTTTAAAGAAATATCTAAATGTCTAACCTCATACATAAGAGCATGTAAAATAGATTCTGCTTGATTCGAAGAAGGATAGTAATAACCATTTTTAATTTTAGGAATAATTCCAATAGAGGAAAAAAATTCTAAAATAAGTTGTTGATTTTCTAAAGAAATAATAGATTTTAAATCAGAAAAAGAACTATGATAATGAGAAATACTTTGATCATGATTCCAATAATTACATCGTCCATTCCCAGTAGCCAAAAGTTTTTTTCCACAAGAAGAGTTTTTTTCTAAAATAGTCACATCTGCCCCTTGTCTTTTTGCAAAAATTGCCGCGGTAAGACCAGATGCACCTCCACCAATAACACAAACTTTCATAGTTCTTCTTCCTTTCAATAACTATTTAAATTGTACTATAAAAATGATAAGATTACAAATTTTAAAACCATTTATAAGGAATAGTGAAAAAAACAATCATCAAATCTATGGATAAAAATTCTTTTGCTCTAACCATTCATTCAATTTGTAAATAGAAAAAGAAATTAAAATTTCAAAAATTAATTTCTTTCAAAAATCACATTTATTTTTTCTTCGGTTTTAAAATCTTTACAGCCGGTTCCTGACCATCATTTATAATCATATCTTCAGTTGCTTCTAATACTAGCCTTTCAAATAAATTACACAATTTTAATCTTTGTTCAAATTGTTGTTTTAATATCTCAAATTTTTCTTTCCAGTTTGAATCTTCTATGACTACTTCCAATATCAAATTATGTTTACATTCTTCATTTTTTTCTTCTGCAACAATTTTAGCTTTTTCATATGAATCAAATAAAGATGTAACTACTTGGGTTTGGGGATGTCTATTACTAGCATTATAAGAAGGTATGTTCTTCTCACCAATATTTAAACTTCCATTTACAAGTGAAACTTCCAAACAAGAAATATCTTCAAAAGGAAATACCACTTTATGAGTTAAACTACTAGTTCCATCAAAATGATAAGTTATATTACTTTCTACTACATAACACTTTGAAACTATAAAGCCTTGGGTAATAGCTTTATATCCAACTGCAAAACCACCATTTTTTTTAATCTCCATTACTGCATATTGAATCGGATAATTCATTTCTTTATTCATTTTTAAACTCCCTTCGTGCTAATTATAGCATAAAACTATAAATTATCATATGTTATAAAAAAGTACCCTTTTTATTATAAGTAATAATTTTAAAAAAAATTTACAACCATAAAAATTATAAAAACTTTAAGGTTTTAAATTACATTCTTCAATTTATCTAAATTGATAACAGTTACTTAGTTCTATTTAAATAATCATATAAATTTGAGCACATATTTCATTTATTATTTTGAGGCACAATATACTTCTTGATTTAATATGGTAGTAATAATTACTAACTAATATAAGAAATTATTCATAATATAGTTACAATTTAAATTTACTAATTATTTCTTTATACTTTAAAAATTCTTTGTTGTTTTTATCAATTTGTAAAACATATAATACTTTTCCATATAATTTCTCTAAATATATTTTAGGAGAAACATTTATATTGCATCGTTTTAGATGGGAACATAATCCAAATTTATTGATATAGTACATTTCTTTTCTTATTTCTTTACGATACTTTAGTGATACCTGTGCTTTTTTATTAACTACAATTCCTGTAACTTTTTGACTAGAACTATTGCTTACTACATGAATTTTACTATTATTTAATTCTAACCCTAATTTGTATAATAATTTTCTAACTTTAACGATTATTTCACTAGGATTAAAAATTCCAGAAAAAGTCATATCATCTGAATATCGTGTATAGGTAATATGATTTAAATCACACCAAGCACCTATTTCTTCATCAAAATCTTTCATAACAAGATTTGAAATATATGAAGATGTTGGAGCTCCTTGAGCCAAATGTTCATCATAAGTACACAAATAAGTCAACACCATACCTACAGATTTAGGAAAGTATTCTATCGAAAAACAACAATTATAAACATCAAAAAAAGATATACTTTCAAAAAAATTTTTTATATCTAATTTTAGAATTACTTTTTTATCAATATGTGGTAGAGCATTATCTAATAAGGAAATTCCTTTTTGATATGCTTTCGCGTATTTAGAGATAGGTTTATTACTTAATACATTTGCCAAAATATTTCTTTGAATAGTTTTTAATAATAAATTTGGTTCATATATAGTTCTATACTTACCATTTTTCTTTTTGATTTTATAGATTTTATAATTTGATTCTATTTTATTTGTAATAGAATAAATAGTCTTTATATATTTGTTTTTATCTTTGAAATCAAATAAATTAAGAGATAGCAAAAATTCATTACATTCTTTAATTCCTGTGTACTTCCACATTTTTACTACCTCCTATTGATTTGCAGTACTAATGATATTGTAATATGGAAATGGACTCAAGCGAAAGTGCAACGAAGCGTCTACACATTGTGTAGTTTTGTCCTTTGAAATATTACTATTAAATCATCTCAATAATTATAGTCCCTTAACGACTCGTTAAAGTAGGAAATATTCCAATCACTACTGCATCAATATTATATCATTTATTAGATGGAAATTACAAAAAAATAGTAAATAGTCTAAGGCAATCGCATAAAAAATAATATTGACAAATAAATGCAATAAGATAGCTAAA
>CANSRG010000020.1 GCA_947649355.1 uncultured Mycoplasmatota bacterium
TAGATCAACTTTACACTTTTTCTTACATAATTCCAGTTTCTACTTGAAATTTAGCTATTTTTTGTATATTTTATAATAATATTTTTTAAAAAGAAAAAGCAATTTTTTTAAAGTCCTACATTTTACTATCATTTTTTGAAATTAGGTTTACTAAAGAATTAAGTATTGTTTCTGTTTTCACTTGACAACAGGAACCCAACTCGTGATACGGTTCGGATGTCGTGCAGTACGCATTTAAAGAGGGAAGAACAGAGGAGTAAGCGTCCTCACTCGCATAAGAAGTTTATCACTTCGTTGCCTATTGTAAAGTGAAAACATCTAAAGAACTTTTTTATTTCTTGCATTTTATGAAAAAATCTTTAAAGGCTTTAAAAAAACTCGTGACAAACGAGTTTTAGGTAATAAAAACAAATTTCACAAAATAATTATAACACACCCTCTCTTTTTTTCAACTTTTTTTATTTACAAATAATTGTTATCAATTATTTCAAATACTTTGTCATTGTAAAATTCATTTAATTTTAAATTCATTCCTTTTGAAATACTACAAATTGTAGATTGAGTTATATTTTTTGTATCACATTTAACAATATGATACACAGTACTATAAGTTAAACCACATCTTAGAGAAAACTCATTTAAAGATATATTATTCTCGTAACAATATTTCTTAATTTTTATAGAAATTATTTTTACAATATTATTGTCCATGATTCCCTTTCTAAATTGTTTTATTTACAATAGTTAATTATTGATGTACAATTTTATTGTTTGTTCTAAATTCAAGAAAGATGACGTTAGTTTGGTCGTATGGATTAACATATGAAGATTGAAATACTAACTCTTTATCTTGAATTTTTTTTTCGAAAAATTCCTTTTCCTTTATTTGTGTCGAATCTATATAATTTTCTATGGGTTTATTTAAATTTCTAGAATAAAAATATCTATGTCTATTAAAAAGTCTATTATCGATATCTTTACTCATATATTTAGCAATATAACCTATAACTTTTTTAGTGTCGCCAGTCATTTTTTCTACACTTGTAAAGCCGTCTATCCAAAATTTTATATGTTTGAATTTTGGATTATCTTTTTGTGAATAAATTAACTTTGTATCGTTAATATCAATATTACAAAGCATATGATAATGAGTAGCACCTCTTTTTTGAAACTCGGTAATGCATAGATACTTTAAGTCACACTTTAATCTTCTTGCTTTATCTATAAAGTATTTGAACCGTTTATTTGCGTATTCCACATCTTTAATGTTTTCTTCAAACGTTAAAGTGATGAATGTTTTCCAATCTTTCATATTGGCTTTTGCAAGTCTTTGACACTCAACTTTACTTCTAAGAATATGCTTTTCACTTATTACATTTGATAATTCTGATTTCTTTTTAGAGTTCTTCTGTTTTTCAAACATTTTATCCATTTTATATTCTTTATATTCTAAGTCTGTGGTGGCATTTTCCTCATTCTTTTTTGTTTTTCTATCTTCATAATAATATACTTGAACTATTTCTCCACAGTCCACTAATTTAAAATCATAAACTCTTTTTGTCGCAACTATGGGGTTACTATCAAGTATAGAAGTAACCCCTTGATTACTTATTTTTGATTCGTTATTCATATCATTTTAAATTGTCTAAATACTAATTGTTGGGTGGTGATCCCCAATTGGGGATTCACCCACCACAACCAACCAATTTTCCTTTTTATAAGTTACTTTGGCTTATTTCCCATATTTCGCCCCATATTGAATTTTACACGCATCTTTGGTGTGTTTAGCAAAGTTCATAATACTTGGTATTATGGACTTTTTCTTTACAAAAGTGATGATTATAAAATTCTTGGCAATAATGACTATAAAACTAATGCTTACTATATCAAATGAAATTATATAATATTTTCCTATTTTGTATTATTGTAAGCAATTTCATTTGGAAAATCATATGAAAAATATTAAATTTACGATATAATTTAATTATATTTAAAGGTGGTGTATTTGTGGAATATCAGTTAGAAAATGCAATCTTTGATGACTTAAATTTACTTATTAAATACAAATTAAGTACTATTTTTGAGTATGCTAAAGATTTAGAACAAGAAGAAATTACTAACATTCATAATTATGTTAATAGTCAAATTTCTAAACAATTAGATGGCTATAAAATTATAAAATTAGATAATAAAATAATTGGATGCTTGTTAGTTTTGGAACATTTAGATGGTGTTATATTGAATGAAATATTTATTGAAGAAGAATATAGAAATAAAGGAATAGGAACTAAAATTCTTAGAAATATATTATCAAACAATTCTATAGTTTATTTATGGGTTTATAAAAATAACACTAAGGCAATTAAGTTATATGAAAAATTAGGTTTTAATATTATAGAAAATACTGAAACTAGATATTTTATGAAATATTCTAAATCCAAAATGCTAGAAATTTTTGTAAAGATGTAAAAGAATTATCTAAAAAATATAACTTACCATTTTTTGTTGTTACTGATGGAGCAAGTGCTACAAGCAATAATGGATGTGAAGCAGTAAAAAATGCTAGAGATAATCATATTAAATGGGAATTAGAACATAACTATGACCCTGAAGAAGATTGGAGTGAGAAAAATTAAAATAAGTAATAACTTAAAGAAAAATCAATACGGAATTTTGAAAATGTATTAAAAAAGAAATTAAGGAGGAATATAGTAATTACAGGAGAAAATGAAACTAATATAAAACAAACTAGCGTTACTATATCTCTTCATTTTTTTCTATTGTATCATTTATTACTAAACTATTTGTAGTTAAAAGCATACTTGCAATCGATAAAGCATTCTCTAGGGCATAACTTACTACTTCTTTTGGATCGATAATTTTTGTTTCTTCTATTTTTTCTAAAGTTTGTTTTTCTATATTATAAATTACTTCAAAATTTTCTTTCTTTATTTCTTCCATTATTTGTTGTGATAAAAATCCTGCGTTTTCTAATATTGTTTGTAATGGTTTTTCTAAAACTTTCGCGATTAAAGGATCTATCTTTTTTATTTTTTCTGCAATCTTAAAATAAGTTAAACCCTCACCTATTACTATTCCTTTTTTAGACATTTCTATCGCATTTATAGCATCTTCTACTCTAGCGATTTTCTCTCTTTTTTCCGTTTTAGTTATTCCTCCTACAGAAATAATACATATCCCTTTTTGAATTTTTGCTAATCTTTCTTCTATAAATTCTCTTTCATAATCATCTTTATTGACTAATCCTGTTTTTAATAATTTAATGTATTCTTTTATCTCTTTATTTGTTTCTACACTAAATATTGCTCTCGTTTTCTTTATTTTTAAATCCTTTATAGTACCTAAATTTTCCCATTCTGGTTTCAATAATTCTATATCTACTATTTTTGCATCTGTTAAAATTTCAAGGTCACTTAGTATATCCATTTTTCTAGAAGCATAATCGGGAATTTCTATAAAATAAATGTTCCCTTTTTCTTTTTTATTTATAAAATAAAGCGTCTGTTTAATTTCTTCCTCGATATTTTCTGCTAAAATCAGTAATGTTTGACTTCTATTTAAGGTTTCATTTATAATTTCACTTATTTGTTCTAATGAAAGTAAATCATTTTTTATCAGTAGTAATTTTACATTTTGTAAATTTATTTCTTCTTTTTTGGCAAAGAAAAAATCTGGCACCGAATTTATTTCTATTTCATAGCCTTTTTTTATTTCAAAAAAAGTTTTTTCATTTTTACTTTCTTCTATACGAATTGAGCTTTTTTCCTTTACTATTTTATAAGCATTCCAAATAATTTTTCCTAACTCCTTATCATTTGCTGAATTGGACGCAATAGAAATATAATCTTTATCTTTGGGTTTTTTTGTTTCTTTTAACAATAATTCTTTTATTATCTGTCGATTTTTTTCCCATTCTTTTTTTAAAGTAATTCCATTTTTTCCTTTTTCAATTTCTTTTAAGCCTTCTAAATAAAAATGCTTTAATAAGACTAATGTTGTAGTGGTACCATCTCCTACTACTTCATTCGTTTTTAAAGAAGCTTCTTTTGCTATTTCTAAAATAGTATTTATAACACTATCTTCACTCTCTATATTTTCTGCGATTGTCACTCCATCGTTTGTGATAAATGGACTCATAGTTGAATTGTTTATTAGCACATTGTTTCCTATAGGGCCTAATGTATTTGAAACTGTATCACAAAGTAATAAAATTGTTTCTTTCATTTTTTCTTTTAATTCTTTTCCGCTTATTACTTTTTTCATAATTTATCCTCCATTTCTATCATATATTTCCAATATTTTTTAGGCATAAAACTTTTTTGGCATCGTTCATTTTTTCTTTCTTCTATCGCGATAGTTTGAAAAAATGTTTTCCATAAGTCTTCTATGTCTAATTCCTCTTTTTCATATTCTATTTCTAATTTTTTTACTTCTTCTTCTTTTATTAAGTACACATTTACCGTATCATATACACATAATAAGTGTCTTTTTTTATCATGTATTAAAAAATGTTCTTCTTTTAATCTCTCTTTAAAATGTTTTGCTAGAAAATATAAAATATTACTTTCTGGTTCAATTTCTCCATATAAAAAATGATTTTTTGTTTCTTTAAATCTTAAAAATCCTTTTTGTTTATGTATTTCATGTCTTACTCTTTCACTAATTTGAATCGTTTTATTTACACATTTTAAATTTCTTATATAAAAAATATTTTCTTTGTATTTTAGTGCATTTTTTAAAAAATAATAAATAATCAATTCTTTTTCTTTTGTTTCTGAAATATATACATAAAGAATTGTTTTTAATGCTTTTTTTCCAATATTTTTTTCCCAATTTTTCCATAAATTTTTACGAGGATTTCTTTGTAAATCTATTACTTCATCTAAAAGATTTGTTTCATAATTCTCTTCTTTTATAAAATCTGGCTTTCTGTTTGTTTCTAGTAAAAAAGTGATTAGTTCTAGTAAATTTAGAAGTCCTTCTTTATACAGATAAATTTTCATTTTTCCCCCATAAACTTAACTGATGATTTGTATTATTTTCTTTTTTTTCTTCTTCTAATATTAAATTGTTTATAAGAAATTCTTTTTGAAAAACTTTTTTATTTGCAAAGTATTTCCCATTACATAGAATAAAATATTTTGCTCTTTTTAGAGAAATTCCCATTTTTTGTAAATCTTTCATTTCTAATGTATAAAATTTTCTAGACGAAATGATTTTTTTTGCACTCGTTGGACCTATTCCTGGAATTTTTAGTAAATCATAGTAATTAGCTTTGTTAATTTCTTTTGGAAATTCATTTAAATGTCTTATTGCATAGTCTGCTTTTGGATCTAATAATATATTAAAATTTGGATGATTTTCATCTAATATTTGGTCTACTTTGTATCCATAATATCTTAAAAGCCAGTCTGCTTGATATAATCTATGTTCTCTTTTTAGTGGTGGAATGTTTAATGTAGGTAAGAGTTTATCTTTGTTTACAGGAATGTATGCAGAATAAAAAACTCGTTTTAATTTATAATTTTTATACATGGTTTCACTTTGTTTTAAAATCATTTGATCTGTTTCTTTTGATGCTCCTATAATCATCTGTGTAGTTTGACCTGCAGGAGTAAAGGCTTTACTTTGATTTTCTTTTACAAAATGCATGATTTCTTCAATCTTATTTTTCTTTTTATCTGGGGCTAAAAGTTTTAATCCATTCTCAGAAGGAAGTTCGATATTCGCACTTAAACGGTCTACTAATACCCCTAATTTTTTTACAAGATAGTTACTTGAGCCTGGAATTGCTTTCGCGTGTATGTATCCATTAAAATGATATTTTTTTCTCAATAATGTTATGGTTTCAATCATTTTTTCCATAGTATAATCAGGATTTTTTATAATTCCCGAACTTAAAAATAGACCCTCAATGTAATTTCTTTTATAAAAATTTAATGTGATAGAGCAAATTTCTTCTGGTGTAAATATGGCTCTTTTTTGGTTATTTGATTTTCTATTTAAACAATATTTGCAATCATAAATGCAACAATTTGTCATTAAAATTTTTAATAGAGATACACATCTTCCATCATTTGAAAAGGAATGACATAAACCATAAAGTGCACCATTACCTATTCCCTCTTTATTCTTTCTATTACTTCCACTAGAAGAGCATGAGGCATCATATTTGGCTGAGTCAGATAAAATTATAAGTTTTTCTTTTAAAGTCATTTTTTCACCTCGTTTTTATTATACAATAGTTCGTCTTAAATATCACGAACATTTGACTGCCTTTTTTTGGTAAATGCATACTTTTTTTATTTTTTTCCAAACTATTTTTAGGTGAATTTTATGAAAAATTTAAAACTCTATAATCAAAAACGAAATTTCAAAAATACTTTAGAACCTATTGGGAAAAAAGGAATTTTTCATAAAAAACTTCGTTTTGTTGTTCAACATCATTTAGCAAGAAAAGATCATTTTGACTTTCGTTTAGAATGGAATGGAGTTCTTATAAGTTTTGCTATTCCGAAAGGACCTTCTTATAATCCTAAAGATAAACGCCTTGCTATACATGTAGAAGACCATCCCCTTGCCTATCGAAACTTTGAAGGAATTATTCCCCAGGGCGAGTATGGTGGTGGAACAGTTATGTTATGGGATGAAGGATTTTGGAAACCTAAAGGAGATTTTGACAAAGATTTTAAAAATGGTATGGTAAAGTTTTCTTTATATGGAAAACGTTTACAAGGTGATTGGGCTTTGGTGTTTTTAAAAGATAAACAATGGCTTCTTATTAAAGAAAAAGATGGTGTTTCTCTTTTTTCCTCTATCAATCAATTTTCTATAAGTGTTCGTAGTGGAAAAACGATGGATGAAATAAAAAATGGAAAAAGAATTTATCAAAAAATAAAAACAAATTTTCTTGAAAATATTTCTATTACTAGTCCTCAAAAAGTTATTTTTAAAAATCCTAAAATAACAAAGTTAGATATTTTAAAATATTATGAATCAATGGCGAATTTTCTTATGCCTTATCTAGAAAAAAGGCTTATAAGTACTATTCGAATGCCAGATGGTGTGGGAGGAAAAAAGTTTTTTAAAAAACATTTAGAAACTAAAAGTATGGGAATTGGTAAGAAAAAAATTCCAAGTGAAACTGGAAAAAAAGAAGATTACTATTATATAAAAAACGAAAATGGTTTGCTATCTGAAGTGCAAATGAATAGTTATGAATTTCATATTTGGGGTAGTCAAATTACTCATTTAAATCGTCCTGATATTTTAGTTTTTGATTTAGATCCAGATGAAAAGATTTCTATCCTTAAAGTTCGGCAAGGTGTGAAAGATTTAAAAAGTATTTTAGATGAATTATCTCTTATTTCTTTTTTAAAAACAAGTGGTGGAAAAGGATATCATGTTGTTGTACCTATACAAAGTTTAAAAAATTTTGATGAAGCTCGAGAATTTTCTAAAAATATTGCAACTATTATGGAAATGAAATGGCCAGATCGATATACTAGTAATGTTCGTCTTGAAAAGCGAAAAGGAAAAATTTTTATTGATTGGATTCGTAATACAAAGGGGGCTACTAGTGTTGCTCCTTACTCTATTCGTTTAAAAAAGAAAGCCAGTGTCTCGATGCCTATTCGTTGGAATGAACTTGATAAGATTAAACCAAATGAAATTACATTGGAAGAGGCTATGCGAAGACGCAAATTAAAAAATCCTTGGGAAAACTTTTTTGATATTGTTCAGTAGACTTTTCGAATACTTTTCAAAAAAAGAAGGAAATAAAGATTTTATTGGTAATAATTAAGTAGAAGGAAATTTTTTCTTCTTAGAAAGGAATGTTTATGTTACTTAATCAAGAATTACAAATCATTTATGGTGGATGCACTAAGTCTACTTTTTTTATATTACGAAAAATTTATTCTATTATTTTGAAAACTATTTTTACAATATAAAAAGATTTCAGTTTTATTTTGAAATCTTTTTAGTTATTTACCCGATGATGAAAATTAGGAGTTTCTTCTGTAATTTTCAAAAAATTATATCCATTACGAAGACCATATTCGATTATATTTTCTACTGCTTTTACACTATAGTCTTTGATATCGTGTTGTAGTATCATAGAATCTTTTCTTTTTCCTATTTCTAAAATTACATGAGAAACGATTTCCATTGTATCCGTTGTTTCTCCTGCATCTCCACTAATAACATTCCAATCAAAATAGCGAAATCCTTTTTCTTCGACTGATTTAGTTAATTTACTCATTATGTGGGAATTATTATCATAATTTCTGCTGATGGTATTGGAACTACCTCCTGGAAATCTTATGATATTTGAAGTATATCCTGTGATATTTTTTACTTTTTCTTGAATTTTATATAAATCATTAAAATATGTTTCTTCATTTTGGTAAATGTCATAAGTATGTGTATAAGAATGAAGTCCAATAGTATGTCCTTCTTTGTATGCTCTTAGTATTAAATCTTCATAAGGTTTTGCGATGGTTTGGTTTGTGACAAAAAAGGTCGCTTTTACATCATACTTTTTTAAGATGTCTAATAACTCTTTTGTATATTTGCTTGGCCCATCATCAAATGTTAAATAAATATTTTTTTCTTCTTTTATTTTTTTTCCGGCGACAATGATGGTTCTAGTTTTGCTAGTTTCATTTCCTTTTTCATCTTGTATTGTATATTTTATGGTATATTCCCCTTCTTTTTTTGTATCGACATTTCCTTCTATTTTGACTTTATCGCTTATATCTCCATCACAATTATCTAATGCTGTGACTCCTTTTTCTTCGTATTCTTCATGTAAATTTAAAAATATTTTTTCTCCACCAATCAACTTTATTGTTGGATTTTCTATGTCTTTTTCAATTGCTTCTTTTTCTATTGTTGTTTTATTATTAGAGGAATCCGTTACTGAAAAAATAATTTTTCCATTTTCCACTTTTTTTTCAATATTTTTTGTTATGTCTCCATCATAGTTGTCCCAAGCTTTGACTTCATAATCTGGGATACTATTTTTACAATAATAAAATTCTGTTTCTTTTACTTCTAATTTAGGTGGAGTATTATCAATCACTTTTATGGTCTGTTCTTTTTGATAGTTTTTCGTTTTATATTTATAAATATAGGTAATTTTATATTCTCCTTTTTGTGTAATATCCACATTACCCGTATGTTCTACCTCTACATCCTCACAATGAAAAGCGTTTCCATAACAGATTGTTCCATGTTCTATTTGAAACTTTTGTTGATATGGAATTATTATGACATCTTTAAAACTTTTCACTTTAAATTTAGGCCAAAATAAAGCTATAAAAGTAAGTGGTATTACTACTACAAATAAAATTAACATTAAAATCAATAATAATTTTTCTTTTTTTAACCTTCTCATAACTACCTACTCCATCATTTAGTTTGGCTTTTTTTGATGATTTTAAACTTTATTCGTGCAAATTATTTACTATATATTTTGGTTCTGGATATTCACTTGTAGCAACAAAGCCACTTCGCATTTTGATAATTTGAGGAATTCTATTTACTACATCTGCACATGTTAGTTCTACTGTACAAGGTAATTCATTAGACACTTTTGTTGTAGGTTCTCCATAGATAGTCCAATCATTTAAATCCGTTTCCTCTTTTGTATAAACTTTTCCAATGCATTCAATTTCTAAAAGAATATTTTCTTTTGTTAAAGCGGTCACGATGGCATTCATCCCTCTTACCATACCTTTTTCTAATGTCATATTTAATGTTTCACTTACTAATTCACTTTCAGTCATTACTGGTACGCATTCTTGTTTTATATTTTCGATATGTAAACCTAATTTTTCTGAAAGCCATCCTACTACATTCCACATATAGCTTGGAGTAAATTCTCTAGATTTCATCAGTTCTAATCTTTTTTCTTCGCTTATTTTATTACTATTTGCTATTTCTTTTTCAAATCTTTCTTTTGTAAATCCAGCTCCATGAGCATCTGCTAGAGCAATTCCATAATCTTCTACATTGTATGAACTTACTCCTTTTATTTTTGTAATACGATGCATAGATGAACAAATTGTACTCACCATATTTCCCCAGAAAATATCTTGATATCCACATCCTGTTATTGTTACTTGAAAAGCTTTTGCTAGTGAATCTAATTCTTGCCATAATTCTGGATTTGAATTTTTTGGATAAAATGCTTCTTCACAAGTTGTCAAAACATTTACTCCATTTTTTATACAAGTTCTTACTAATTCTTCTATATCATTTAAAAAACTCATCGTGGTTATTATCGCGACATTTGGCTTTGTTTCTTTTAATAAGGAATCTAGTTTTTTTACATCCTCAATAAAAACATTTTTTTCCTCTGTTTCCATAATCTTTCCAATATCACAGCCGAATAAATTAGGATTTGTATCTACTCCTCCTACAATACACCCTTCTTTTTCATAAACATATCGCATGATATATTTACTCATTTTTCCACATCCAATTTGAAACACCTTTATTTTTTCCATTTCATTATCCCCTTTCTTCCAAATTGACATTTTCTTCTAGAATTAAATCTTTAAATTCTATTTTAAATCTTTCTATTTCTTTTCTTTTTACATCTTCATATACATTTTTCGCATTACATATTGCTTTATAAACATGCTTTATTGTTACTTTCTTTTCGTTTTCAAATAAAGCATATGTAAAAGCATTTGATAAAATAGTCAAACAAATATCTGGATATCTTGAGGCTACTTCATAAACTCTTTTATATTCATCGGTCATTTCTACAATAAATGCCATAATTTTAGTTTTTAAAAAATCTGAATACTCTAATTTAATGTTCATTTGTTTTTCTATTTTGGGAAGTGTTCCCATAAGAATTTTTACTGTTGTTTCTTTATCTGTTTCCAAAACATCAATTTTTTGAAATCTACGTAGGAAGGCTCGATCTCTTAATATATAAGTTTCATATTCTTCTGTTGTTGTTGCTCCAATCATTTTGATGGTTCCACGATCTAATCCTGCTTTTAACATATTTGCAAAATCAATTCCACCATTCTCACTTGAATTTTTATTTACTAAAACATGTGTTTCATCGATAAATAGAATTGTTTTTTCTTTTTGATTTAACTCTTTTACTAATAAATCTATTCTATTTTCTGTTTGACCATCACTTGTTACTGACCCCAGTAAAGAGGTAATATTTATTTTGATGATTTCCCATCCTTTTAATGCATCAGGTACACAATTATTTTGAATCCGATAGGATAATCCTTCTACAATCGCTGTTTTTCCTATTCCTGGTTTTCCTACTAAAAGGGCGCTTTTTTCAGGAGTTAGTAATGTTAAAATACACTGTTTTATTTCTTCATCTCTTGCAATAGCTGGATCTGTAATATATGTTTTATTTGTTAGATTTTCTCCATATCTTTCTATCATACTTAGGTCTATATGTAACTCTTCCATTTTTATCATTCCTTATAATAAGTTTATCATAAACAAAGAAAAAATTCATCTTTTTTGATGAATCTTATTCAAGAACGTAAGGATTATTAGATGTTCCATTACCACTTGTGATTTTTACTTCTGGTTTTAAATAAATCGTTGGACGAGACCAGATACCAGACCTACTATTGTCACTAGCACTAGCAACAAGTGCATCCACTCCACCCATTATAGCTCCATAGACAGCAAACGATTTGTCAGATACCGCGACAGGAGTTATAGAGTATTGGGATTCACCATTATTATAAAACCAGTTATTTTGATAACAATCGTTTAAATCAAACCAGTCACTTAAATTGGTATTTAAACATGTTTCTCTACTTGTATTATTTCCTCCACTTGTTGCATATCCATAATCAGATGGATAAAATAAGCCTATTTTTCCTGTCCATTTTGTTGTTCTTTCTATATTGTCATTACACCAATCCCCACTAGAACAAATTTTTCCTTTATTACTACTTCTTTCATATTCATAAAATTTTGATGTGTTTATTTTACTATAACCATTTGAATTATTACTTCCTGTATTCCATACTACTTCTTCTATCATACTTTTTGCTTTTTCTGGAAACTTTATTTTACTAAAGTCACATGGAGCAGATGTTTCACGAGAGGATACATAACAAGTTTGATTCGTTAATCCGTTATAAAAATAATCATTTAATACTATTTTCATATCTGATACTGACCATTCGTTAATCCCCATGCCATTATTGATATTTAGCTCTGTGGAATCCCAACTCCATGAACCGATGGAATCATTTCTCATTATTTTTATCCTTGATCCTTTTTCTCCACTAGAAGTTTCTATATTTTCCATACTACCTATTATACGCCAGAGAATTTTATCTCCTTTAGAATATGTTTTTTGACAAATCATGTCTGAAGCCATATGATTTGTTGTTTTAAAGTTTTCACATTGTTCCTTGGATATTAAATTTAGACCCAAATATCTATTATCTGTACTATTATATACATCAAAGATATCTGTTTCATAAGTTTCACCAAAAGTTACATAATTACTAGGATTAGAACCGATATATCTTAAATTATTATCTATTGTTTCATCATATGCTAATTCTTTTTCATTCAAGCTAGCATTTTCGTTTAAACAAGTTGAAATAGACTTTCCACTTTGACTACATGCTATTAGAGAATTAGAAAATGTTTTTTCTTCGAAATATAAAGTACATTTAGTTCTAGAACTTGTTTCTTGTTTGTAATTAGAGTAATTTACTCTGGCTGTCCAATTTTCTTCATCAAAAGAAATTGTTACGCCATTATTACAGCTTGATTTGCTAGAAAATGTGTATCCACTATCTTTTTTTGGCATGTCTAGTGTTACTACATCATTTACATAATAAGCAAAGTATAAATCACCTGGACTTTCGACATTTCCTTTTAGAATATTAAAGTTTTCTTTTACTTCAAATAAGGCAAATGATGAATAGAAAAACACTCCTCCTATTAGCAAGATGCATCCGATTGTAAATACTATCATACTTTCTTTTTTTCTATTTTTCTCTTTAAATTTTTTTAATTTCATATAAAAACACCATAGCTTCCTATGATGATTTTATCACAATTTAATCCTTTTTTAAATAATTTTTAATACAATTTACAATAATTATCTTGTCTTTGTTCTAATCCTTGCTTATCAGTTTTTTTTACATCCACTACTTCATTTTCTTCAAATATATGATTGATATCTGTGTCGATATAAGCTTGAAACGTTTTAAAAGTAAATTCATAATTTTCTTTTACTTCTAATTTTTCTGCAAAGGAAATTGGTAAAGAGACTAAGGCTCTTTCTTTTTCTAAATATTCAGATACTAACACTTGCACTTTATTATTTTTATAACTTGATTCAATAATTTCTTCTATTTTAAATGTCCTTACAAATTCACAAGAAGAATAATTTGTTTCATTTTCATAATATTTTTGACGATTTTTTTTAATTCTTTTAATATTTTCTTCATTTGTTGTAATTGTAATAGTTGGCTCTATATAATAATTATACACTTTTTTCTCTTTTAAATCGTTAATCATGTGTTCTAGTAAATCAGTCTTAATATGAAGTCTTTCTAAATTCCAATTTAAATACACAAAATCATCTCGTTTTTTTATACTTGTACTCATTTTAGTTCCTAATGGGTAATACACATATTCTACTTTCACAGTATCAATCGAGTTATCTACATAATAATCTGCAATATTACCTAGAAAAATGGTATCATTGGTCATTGTAAGTTCTTCTGTTAATTTTTCAGTTTTTAAATCATTTGGAACTGAGTTTATAAATTCGGTGTCTGCTACTTCAAAGACTGCAAGACCACATCCTCCTCCCAAAAGTAAAATGGATAACATAATATTGATAAATAATGGTACTCCTTTATTTTTTCTGTCTATTACAAAATTAAATAATAATTGGAAAAAAATAACTCCTAGTAAAAATAAAGCAAGCATGACTAAGTAAAAACCAAAATAAGTGATTCCTTGAATTAAAAGATAGATACATATACCTAATACACAAGCCATACCGATTAAATAAAAACTTGCGCCAAACAAAATACATATCGCCATAAATTTTAAGAAAAATACTCCTATTTTAATAATTGTTTCGCCAAAATGATAAGTTCTTGTTTTTTCTTCAAAAATTGGTTCTACTTTTTTTTCTGTAATGTTCTTTTTTTTTGTATTATTTTCCTTTTTTATTTCTTCTTTTTTATTTCTTTCTATTTTAGTTAAGTATCGTTTTTCAAAAATTCTTACAAATACTAAAATTGATAAAATTAAATATGCAAACTCTAATACAAATTTCCATATCATAAAGAAGATACGATTGATTGGACTAGATAAAATATAGAATACTTCTTTTCCTAAAGAAATTAACATAGATACTGGAATTCTACAAATTCCTATCATAAATAATAAAACACAAATTTCAATAATAAATTGTAAAATTTCTTTGGATGATTTTTCACTTAATTCATCGACAATCAAATTGATTGTTTCCATTACTTTTTTAGAAAAATCGCCTATTGGATCATTTTCTTTTTTTACTTTTATTTTATAAGCTGCGAGTAACTCATTTGCCAGTTCTTCAACATCGCCAAAACTTTCTACTGCTTCCTCTTCTTTGACTCCAGATTCTATTTTTTCTTCAATGTATCCAGCATATTCATTGATAATATCTTCCACTTCACTATTTTCTAGCATTTCTAGTTTTTTTCTTAATTTTTTTAAAAATTCTTCTTTCTTCATTTTGTTCTCTCCTTTAAAAATTTACTTACATTTTTTGAGAATTCAATCCATTCTGTCACAATTTCTTTTTGCCTTTGGATTCCTTTTGCTGTAATGTGATAATATTTTCTTATTGGACCTTCTTTTGATTCTTCTAAATAAGTTTCAAATAAGCCTTCATTTGTTAGTCTTTTTAATATAGGATAAATTGTACCTTCATTTACATCTACGGTTTGACTTACTTCTTCTACTAATTCATAACCATATCGGTCTTTATCTAAAACTATTGATAGGACAAGTAATTCTAACACTCCTTTTTTAAACTGAGTATGAATAGTATCACTCCTCTCACTATTAAATTAACACAACTACTATGTATTGTCAAGTACTATATTATACAAAAAGACAACGGACTATCGTTGCCTCCAAAAGAGTTTCCTAATAGAAATAGAAGTGTGTTAGACTAAATTTGAAAATAGAAACGTATTGTATAGGGTAGTTTTTTTGATATATGACAGATTTAGGAAACCCTCTTTTCCAAGTCTATGTCGGCTTGGATGTGTATTACTATAAAAGAAAAATGCCAAGACTTCAAGAGAAGGTTTTGACATCTTTTGGCACTTTTTGTTCTTTCTTGTCGATTCAAACTATTATTCTGTACGCAAAGCAATCACAGGGTCTTTTTTACTTGCTACTTTAGCAGGTATCCAACCACCAATCAATGTTAAAATGAGACTTATTGTTACTAAAATGATTGCATGAATTGGGTTCATTACAGCGACTTTTTCTAAATCTGTTAAGCTATATAAAATTTTATTTACTGGAAATAATAAAACCCATGCAACTAAAATTCCTATCAATCCTGATGAAACACCAATTATAAAGGTCTCAGCATTAAATACTCTAGATATATCTTTTTTTCTTGCACCAAGACTTCTTAAAATTCCAATTTCTTTGGTTCTTTCTAAGACAGAAATATACATAATAATTCCAATCATGATGCTTGATACTATTAAAGAAATAGAACTAAAAGCTACTAATACAATTGTAATCGCATCCATGATACTCCCAGATAAACTGCTCATTAAACTTGCTTGATCAATATAAACAATTTTATTTTCTTCTTCTTTTCCCTCATTGTACTCATCTAAATATTTGGTAATATTTTCTTTGCTATTAAAATCTTTTGGATGAATTTGTATTACATAAGGTACTTTATTTTCTCCTAAGTAAGCTAAAATTGCTTCTTTCCCTTCTTTTCCTTCTTTCGTAGATAAATCTAATTTTTCGCCTGATAAAACATTATAATCCGCCTTTTTTTGTGCTTCTACTACAGATGATTTTTTATTAGCTTCTAAAACATATTCCATAAGTTTTTCTGTATAATAAATTCCAGGACTTGTAACCATACTTGGATAATCTTCTTTTAAACGAATAATCCCTACTACTTTTAGTGTAATTGTTTTTTCACTTTCATATAATGAATCTATGTTTTTATTTGGTAAATAATAATTCCCCATTTTTTCATAGTACTCTTCGTTTAATACTAATTTAATTTCTCTATTTAAAAGATTTTCAAAAGAAATTTTTTCTTCTTTTTGAATTCCAAGTACTTCTAATAGATCTTCAGATATTCTGTTTTTACTATCTACTTCTATTACAAGTTCTTCTTTTTCTGTCGCTTCTTTTCCAGCCAAAATATCATATCTTTTTTTTACAACACTTTCTTCTCCATCTTTTAGTGTATGTGGTGTATTTCCAATATTTAATTTTTCCGTATTTATTTTTGTTACTTTACCATCTATTTTTTGAAATAAATTTAAATTTGTAGCATATACGTAGTTGATACCAATTACATCGTTAGATGACATTTTTTCCAAATAATTTAGATAATCTTCTGTAATTTTATTTGTATGCATATACTCTTCTTCTTCACTTTTTTTTGAGAATACATAATCTATATTTGGATAGTCTTCTTTTGTATTTAAATTTTCATTGTGCATTTTTTCTAATGTTTTTTCATCTAAATTCATACTTTGTTTACTTACAATTACTGGCATAGCACTTAATGTATTTACTTCAAAATTGTCAATTTGTTTATCAAAGCCATTTGATAAACTTAATATAAGCGCAATTCCAATAATTCCTATTGAAGAAGCAAACGCGGTTAGTATGGTTCTTCCTTTTTTTGTTTTGATGTTATTTAAAGATAAGTGAAGAGCTGTTTTAAAATTCATAGAAGTTTTTCTAATTTGATATTTTTCTATCAGTTCTTCTTTTTCTTTTACTGGGTTAGAATCATTTTTTATTTCCCCATCTTTCATATCTATTACACGAGTGGCATATTCTTTTGCTAACTCAGGATTATGTGTAACCATGATTACTAATTTATCTTTGGCAATTTCTTTTATTAAATTCATAATTTGGACACTTGTTTTTGAATCTAATGCTCCTGTTGGCTCATCTGCTAAAATAATATCTGGATCATTTGCTAATGCTCTTGCAATTGCTACACGCTGCATTTGTCCACCTGATAATTGATTTGGTTTTTTGTGCATGTGGTCTTTTAAACCAACTTTTTTTAATACTTCTATTGCTTTTTTTCTTCTTGTTTTTTGAGAAACTCCAGATAAAGTTAAACCCATTTCCACATTTGATAAAATATCGATATGACTAATTAAATTATAACTTTGAAAAATAAAGCCAATACAATTATTTCGATAAGAATCCCAATCTTTATCTTTAAAATTTTTTGTTGATTTGTCATTGATAATTAAATCTCCTTCATCATATCGATCTAATCCACCAATAATGTTTAACAAAGTAGTTTTCCCAGAACCACTTGGTCCTAGTATCGCCACAAATTCATTTTTTCGAAATTTTAAATTTACACCTTTTAATGCATGTTGAATAAAATCTCCTGTTTTATAACTTTTTTTTATTTTTTTTAATTCTAACATTTTATATCCTTTCTTACTTTCACCTACAATTTATGTAAGTTTTCTTTTTTTATGTGTGACTTTTCTTCACGTTTTGTATTATAGTAAATTTTTCCCTGTTTTGCAAATTTATTCTTGCAAAAAAAAGTGGCATTTCTCCACTTTCAGCTTTCTCCAACAATGGCATCTATTGTTCTTTTTAAATAGTCGTAGTTTTCTTTTATTTCTTTACTTTCCTTTACATATTTCTCATATTTTGGTACAATCACGAACTTTACTCCAACAAACCAACAAAGATTTATTACTAATATAATAAAAAGAACATAAATTGGCGACAAATAAAACTTTTTCGCATTTAATTTTTTTTCTAAAGCTCTTAACTCTTTTGATAAGTCTGGTCCATTTTCTATAATAGTTTCTTCTTTTTGGTAATTTTGTAAAATTTCTTGTTGTGTTTTTTGAACTTCTTCAATTGGTTTAAAAAACGTAGTAGGAAGATCTTTACTATTTTTTGTATAGGATAAAGAATCTTTTTCTAATGTTTCTATATTGCCAATTTTATTCTTTTCTTCTTTCATGAAATCAATCCTTCTCTAAAAAGATTTTACCACATTTTTTGAATTTCTTAAAATGAAAAAAGCTTTGTATTTATGAATTTTTCTTAAAAATAAAACAAACCCTAAATAAAGAGTTTGTGAATATTTTAAATGGCGCTCGATGTAGGACTCGAACCTACGACCTAACGGTTAACAGCCGTGCGCTCTACCGACTGAGCTAATCGAGCAGTACATATAGATTATATAAATAATTATGCTCAATGTCAATATAAATATACAGAAAAATTTCCAGTTTTTAGTAATTTTTTGTAAAAAAAAGAAAAATTTAATTTTCTTCCTCTTTTTCTTTTAAATATTCTAAATAATTATTTAGAATTGTCATGATTTCTTCTTCCGTTTTTGTTGCACATATTTTTTGTTTAATTTCTTTATTGTTTGGCATTCCTTTTAAGTAATATAAAATATTAGAACGAATTTCTAAAAGGGCTTGTTTTTCGTTTTTATCTTCTTTTAATAATTGAAAATGTTTCTTCATCATAGCTATTTTTTCAACATTTAAAACTTTTTTCGGAAGTTTTCCTTCTTCTAGATATTCTACACATTCTTTTATTAACCAGGGATTTCCTAATACTCCTCTTCCAATCATCACAGCATCACATCCCGTTTCCTCCAACATTTTTTTCGCATCAAATGCACTTAAAATATCGCCATTTCCAATTACAGGAATGTTTACTGCCTCTTTTACTTTTTTTATGTATTCCCATCTAGCTACATTAGAATACCCATCACTTCTTGTTCTTGCATGTAGGGTTATTGCACTAGCTCCTGCTTCTTCTATAGATTTTGCTATTTCTACACAGTTGATTGTTTTTTCATCCCAACCAAGTCTTATTTTTACTGTTACGGGAATACTTACAGCTTTTACTACTGCACTCACTATTTCTTTTACTTTTTCTTTGTTTTTTAAAAGAGCACTTCCCGCTTGGGCAGAGATTGCTACTTTTGGAACAGGGCATCCCATATTTATATCAATGATATCTGGATGCATAGTGTTTTCAATTATCTTAGCTGCAGTAACAAATGTATTTACATCACTACCAAATATTTGTTGAGCTATAGGACGTTCTTGATCACTCATTTTTAATAAATTCAATGTTTTTTCATTTTGATAAGTTAGTGCTTTATCACTTACCATTTCTGCATAAATTAAGCCTGCTCCCATTTCTTTTATAATTTTTCTAAAGCTTGTATTTGAATAACCTGCCATAGGGGCTAATACTACTTGATTTTTTATAGTTACATTTCCTATTTGAAAACTCATTTTTGCACCGTTAATTCTTCTTCATTTTCGATTTGAAAGGCATTTGCTTCATCACGATCTATGTGAAATTCTAGTATGCCATTTTCACTTGCTTTGATACGAGCAAAGAAGCAACCTTTTCGTGTTTTTTCTACTAATACTTTCACTAGAGAATTATCTTCTACTTGGTATTTTATTAAATCTTTTTGGTCCATGTGAATGTGGTTTTCTGCTATTATACAACTATTTTGTAATTCTATCGAACCATTCTCTCCTATAATTGTAATTTTTTCTGCATTTTCTAAATCACCACTTTTTCTAACAGGAGGTTTTATTCCTAATATGAACGCATCACTATTAGAGATTTCTACTTGGTTATAAGAACGAAATGGACCTAGGATTCTTACTTTTTCAATTTCTCCTTTTGGTCCTTTTATAGTGACTGTTTGTTTACTTGCGTATTCTCCTGTTTGTTTTAAATCTTTTAGTTTTTCTATTTTTTCACAAAATAATTGTTCATAAGTTTCTTTTGTTAAATGAACATGATGATTACTAATTCCTACTGGCACTTTCCAATTCATAAACTTCTCCTCTTTTCTAATTGCTAGTATTATATCAAATTTTTTTTACATAATAAAGATGAGGAGGACACTATGAAAAATAATAATTGCAGTGATTGTGATGAAAAAACTGTAGAAGGACGTGCTTTTATAGATTCTGTAACTGGCCTTTTATGCGTTGATTTAAATCGCGATGATTATCCAGAAGATAATGATTTAATTGTTCCTTATGTTTGTACAACTTGTGGAGAAACTACTTGGAAAACAAAATCTAAAAACGAAAAAAACTCTTAAAACGAGTTTTTTTAATTTTTTCCTTTCTTTTAAAATATCAAATTTATTTTTAGTGGAGAGCGGGATTGGTTTCCAGCGTAATCAATGGCATAAATTAACACATAGTAATTTGAAGTGTTTACATTATAAGTTGAAAATACCTCCCATGCATTGATTGTTTGTGTATTTACTTTGCGATTATTTACATAAACTTCTCTTTTCCATTTTGCTATTCCACTAAAATCTGAATTTTCTACATAAGGATTATCATAGGCTTCAAACCAATACATTACATTTTTTTGAATTGATTTTATGGTACATTCATTTTGATACTCTGCTGTTTCTTCGTTTTTTATACAACTGACTTCTTTATTTAAAATTTCTTCTTCTGTTTTTTTTATATCTAAATAAGGGGTGAAAGGAGATGCTGTATCAATATTTGTATAACATAACATTGGTCTTGATTTATTTCCAGCATTATCGACTGCATAAACATACAAAAAAGGGGCAGTTGTAGAAAATGGGGATGTATATTCTTTAAAATTACTGTAATCCATTAAGGAATAATAAATCGCTTTTATTCCACTTTTATCATCAGTAGCACTTAATGTGACTGTTCTCATTTGATTGGTAAAATCATCATAATCTGGTTCTTGATAATTTACCTTTGGTTCTACATTATCAATTTTTGTTTCGACTATTTCGATGAAGGAAGTATTTCCAGCACTATCTTTTGCCCATAAATAAATGGTTTGATTAGAAGTTAAAGTTTTATTGACAAGCATTTTTTCTTTTTCATTTGCAGTTTCCCATGAAGATGGTTCTTTTTTTATATTGGTCCAAGCATAAAGAGAGACACCACTTTCATCTGTTATAGTTACCACGATATCATCTTCTTTTATCCAAGTATTTGCTTGTTTTACTTGAAATGTTGGTGGATTATAATCACAACTTTTTGTATTACAACTTTCTTTGTCTTGACCACTTGATATTACTTTATTTGTATATTTATCTTTTATTTGGTATTCTCTTGTTTTTATTCCACCACCACAAGCTTTACTACAATTACTCCATTCTCCTTTATATACTTTATTTGTCATACTTCCTTCTTTATATGGTGTATATTTTGCTTGGCGATTGGCTATTTTTCCTGTACTATCTTGGATACTTAGGTAGATAGTTCTTTCTATTCCATCTAGATTTCCTCCAACATTCCAGTTATTTTTGTTGGTGTTATACTTTTCCCAACTACAATCTTTTAAGTAGCCTGTGTTTGATATACACATTTTTAAGTTATTTGTTCCTCCATCATCTGTTGCTTCGATACTTAAATTTGTGGTGATTGCTTTATATGTTGCATTTGTTGATGTCGCTTCAAATTTTTTGATTACTGGGGCTCCTTCATCGACATTCTCCACATGGATTTTGTTATTCTCATTTTCTAAGTCACTTTCTGTTGTTCTATTTCCTACTTCATCTTCTACACAGATGTAATAATCTCCATTACTTAGATATTCTGTTTGAACTTTATCTTTTGCACTTTTTCTATTTTCTTCAAATTCTTTTCCATTACAGCTTTTTTCTTTTACTACTGCATATTCTTTTACTCCTGAGCCACTTCCATCTGTTAATTCAAAGTTTACTTTTTTCTTTCCATCTGTTCTTATTTCATTTTCTATATTTATACTTCCTTCTATTACTCTTGGTCTTTGAATATCTAGATTGATTTCTTTGGTTACTGTACTTTCTATTTCATTTTCTTTTTGTTTTAGTTTAGCATTTAATCTTACTATTACATTCTTTACACTTGATGTTTCTATTTCATAGGCTTCACAGGCACTTAAATCTTCTTTCGTACATATTTTTTCTTCTTCTCCACTCCAATGGATTTCTTCTACTTCTATATTTTCTTTTTGAATAAGATATCTTATCCATACTTTCTCTTTTTTATACCATTCTTTTGTAGATTCTAACGATGTTCCTTTTTCATCGGTTACTATTAGTTTTACATATCCATATATACTCTCTAACTCTTCTTTGGTATAACATATTTCACTTTTTCTTATTTCTATTTCTTCTTGGTCTTTTACTATAATGATATCACATACCATATTTCTTCCATTTCTTGGATCTATATATTCTTCTAGTTCATTATCTGCTGTTAAATATCCTTCTTCTATCAATGTTTTAATATCAAAGAAATATTTATTTGTCTCTTCTTTATATACTTCACTTTTTGATAACACTTCTTTTATTTTACTTTCATATAAACTTTCATTGATACTTTTTTTGATACCATTATAAATTGGTACTGCTATCAATATTAAAATACATGATATTACTATGACTCCTAAAAGTTCTATCATCGTAAATCCTTTTTTCATTGAAACACCTTCTACTCTAATTTATTTTATCATAAATTTTATATAAAAAAAAGAATCTTTCCAAGAAAGAAACTTTAAAACGTGCTTTTTAAGCAGAATAATTACATTTAAACATTATATCTTTGTTTTCTGTTAAATTATTTTGTAATCCACTATTATTTACTATATCTTCCAAAACATGACAAAACATAGAATTATAATCATTACCATCTTTTAATATCCATCCATTTAAATTTAAGTTTGTTAAACTGCTACAATTAGAAAACATCCAACTCATACTTTCTACATTACTTGTATCAAAATTACTTAAATCTAAACTCGTTAAGCTGCTACATTTAGAAAACATACTCCACATATCGGTTACATTGCTAGTATTAAAATTGCTTAAGTCTAATGTAGTTAAACTTCTACAATTAGAAAACATAGAATTCATATTTATTGCTTTTTCGGTATTAAAATTGCTTAAATCTAATGATGCTAAATTTTGACATTCAGCAAACATTCCTGACATATTGGTTACATTTTTTGTATTCACATTTTCTAATCCTTCGATACTTTGAAGATTATAACTAT
>CANSRG010000021.1 GCA_947649355.1 uncultured Mycoplasmatota bacterium
TAAAATGGATTTTTATGATAAAATTTTAAAAATTGTTGAAAAAAATAATGGATATGTTACAACTAAAGAAGTAGTAGAAAATGGAATCAATAAAACATTTTTAACAAATATGGTTAAGAATGGTACATTAGTAAGAATATCAAGAGGGTATTATGGGTTACCTAATTATATAGAAGATGAATATTATAAAATTGTTTCTAAAAGTAAAAATGCTAGATTCTCAATGGCAACTGCACTTTATCTTCATAATCTATCTGATCGTACGCCATTAGTATATAATGTTACTTTACCTTTTGGATATAGTGGAGTATTACAAAAGGAAAAAAAGGTAATTCTTAATTTTGTAAAAAGAGAACTACTTGATTTAGGTGTTATAGAAATGACTTCACCTTTTGGAATGAAAATCAAAGTTTACGATATTGAAAGGACAATTTGCGATATTATTAAAAATAAAAATAAAATAGACGCAGAAATTTTTTCTAAAGCATTAAAAGATTATGCCAAAAGTAGAAATAAAAATTTAAGTAAACTTACTAAATATGCTAGAGCAATGAATATAGAAAAAAAGGTAAGTGAATATATGGAGGTTTTATTGTAGTGAACAAAGATAAATTAAAAAGTATTATTTCAAAAAAAGCAAACGGTGATAACAATTTGTCAGCCCAACTTTACCAAATGTATTTTTTTGAACATATTTTAGATAGGCTTTCTAAAAGTAAATATAAGCATAATATCATTTTAAAAGGTGGGTTATTGCTATCTTCAATTATAGGAGATGATGAAAGAACTACTAAAGATATGGACGCAACATTAAAGAGTTTACCATTAGAAAGAGAAGAAGTAATACAAATAATAAGTGACATATTAAATATAGATTTGGATGATGGAATAGACTTTAAGATAGAAGATGTCAAAGATATACGACAAGAAAGTGAATATGGTGGATTCAAGATAAATATACTAGCGACTATGTCAACATTAAAGGTGTACCTAGCAATAGAACTAACAACAGGCGATAAGATAACTCCGAGAGAGATAGAATATAATTATAATAGTCATTTTGAAAATAAGAAAATACCAATACTTGCATACACGCTTGAAACTGTTATAGCAGAGAAGTATCAAACAATAATTGCTAGAGATATTTATAATACTCGAATGAAAGATTTTTATGATATTTATGTTTTAATCAAAGAAAACACAGAAAAAATAGATTTTAAAAATTTAGTTATTGCAATAAAAAATACATTTAAAAACAGAGAAACAGAATTAAATATAGAGAATATTAGAGAACAATTAAGCAATATGAAAACAAGTGAACAACTTATGAAATTATGGGGAAAGTATCAAATTACTGCACCATATTCTAGTGATATATCTTTTGATAATTTATTTGATTCATTAGATTACATAACCAATATATTAAGTGAAGAACAAGTAATGGTATAAAATGTTGTTAATGTATTTTGAAAGAAAGGAGTAAAGATGAGCAAGATTTTAATTGTTGATGATGAGAAAGAAATAGCAGATTTAGTTGAGATATATTTAAAAAACGAAAATTATAATGTTCTAAAATATTATTCAAGTAAAGATATATTACAAGATATAGATAATTTACAAATCGATCTAGCCATATTAGATGTGATGATGCCCGATATAGATGGATTTATGCTTTGTAAAAAAATAAGAGAATTAGGTTATACATTTCCAATAATTTTTGCAACAGCCAAAGTAGAAGATATAGATAAGATAAATGGACTTACAATAGGTGCAGATGATTATGTGACAAAACCTTTTCAACCTTTAGAACTTATAGCGAGAGTAAAAGCACAATTACGAAGATGTCAAAAATATGATAGTTCTAAAAAGCACGAAAGCATAATTGATTTTAGAGGAATACTTATAAATGATGATACGCACGAATTTTTCTTTAATGAAAATAAAGTTAATTTAACGAAAATTGAATTTTCAATTATGTGGCTTTTATGCGAAAATAGAGGGAATGTTATAAAAAATGATGAACTTTTTGAAAGTGTTTGGGGAGAAAAGTATTTTGAAAAAGATAATAATACAATAATGGTGCATATTAGACATTTAAGAGAAAAAATGAAAGATACTGGGAAAAATCCAAAGTATATAAAAACTGTTTATGGAGTGGGGTATAAAATTGAACAATAATAGTATTAAAAAAATAATAAAAGTAATTTTAATTGTAATTGTTATCATTTTAGTATGTTTAGGTATATATTTTTTGATAGATTTCATATTAAATGGAACTTTTGTAGATTGGTTTGAAAAAAATTATATGATCACTGAAGAAAGATATTTACCAGAAACAGGAAGAACAACTCTAGTTCATTCTCCAATATGGTATAAAATAAAACCTTTATTATTAGGTGTGTTTATTACAATTATCTTATTGTGTACTGTCATTGTATTTATAATTTCGCATTTAGTTGCTAAAAAAAGAGAGAAAAAAGTAATCACAGATATTAGTAAAAAACTTCGTTTATATATGAATGGAACAACTGATGTATCTGATATTTTCACAAAAGAACAAGCAGAGATTTCAGCACAAATGACTGAAATCAAAACAAAGTTATTACATAATGAGCAAATATTAAAAGAAGAAACAGCACGAAAAAATGATTTAATTGCTTATTTAGCCCACGATTTAAAAACACCTCTTACATCTACTATTGGTTATTTATCAATTTTAGATGAAATGGATGATGTGCCTAAAAGACAACAAAAAAAATATATTGGAGTTGCTCTTGATAAATCGTATAGATTAGAAGAACTTATAAATGAATTATTTGATATTGCTCGATTTAATTCTGAAGAAATAATTTTAGAAAAAGAGGAATTAAATCTTAATTTAATGATAGAACAAATCATTGATGACTTTTATCCTATTCTAAAGGAACTAAATAAAGAGATAAAGTTAAAAACAAAAGATAATATGAAATTATATGCAGATCCAGATAAATTGAGCAGGGTGTTTGGAAATCTTGTAAAAAATGCTATCAATTATAGTAGTGAAGAAAGTGATATTATAATAAATATTGAAAAAACTGATAGTGATATTATAGTTGAAGTAAAAAATAAAGGAAAGCAAATTCCTAAAGAAAAGTTAGATAGATTATTTGAAAAGTTTTATAGAGCAGATTCATCAAGAACATCTAAAACAGGAGGAAGTGGTCTTGGACTTGCCATTGCTAAAGATATAGTAGAATTGCATAATGGAGCAATAACTGCTGAAAGTAATGAAAATGAAACTACATTTAGAGTTGAATTGCCTATTAAATAACTTAAGAAGAATTTAAGATTTATTTAAGATGAAATTAAAGAACAATCATTTAAAGATTAGTATAATTTTTTTGTACTAAATTTTAATGATTGTTTTTTTGTTGGAATTTAATACGAAATTAAAAAAGGAATGATGTATATGGCAAGAAAGAGATTAACACAAATGTTTCCATTTTTACTACCACTTCGTATATGGCAAAGGAATCTATTTTATAGAATTGGAATGAGATTTGATGGAAATAAATATGCAAAAACATTTGGCGAAAAATTAGATTATGAAGTATGCAGCACTAAAACTTTGATGATTAACGAGAATAGTGGTCACGACATTATATTTCAAAGAAATAAAGTAGATAATCTAAAAATTGCTAGTCAAACTATGAATCACATTTTAATATATCCGGGTGAAACATTTTCTTTTTACTATCTATCTAAAAATAGTAAAAAATATGGAGAATATAAAGATGGGTTAATATTAGTAGATGGAAAAATTGTAGCGAAAAAAGGTGGAGGGCTATGTCATCTAAGTAATTTATTACATTACATATTTTTAATGAGTCCTCTTACTGTGACAGAAAGACACGGACACAAAATCAAGTCATTTCCAAATCCCGATAAGTCATCTCTCGAGGGGATAGACGCAACAATAAGTGGAGGGTGGCTAGATTTAAGAGCAAAAAATGAAACAAATGACATTTATCAAATTGATATTTCTTTTGATGATGAATATATGTATGGTCGTATTTTATCTAACAAAAAGCCAACTGTTGACTATAAGATAATCAACGAAGATTTACATTATGTAGAAGAAAATGACAAAATTTTTGAATGTGTTTCTGTTGTTCGAGTACAAACGGATAAACAAGATAAAAGTATTTCTAATCACAAGAAATTATATGATGAAAAGGTATTCATTGAATATGAATTGCCGGAAGATGTAGTAATTAAAAAAATATTAAAGAAAAAGTAAAAGGAGATGTGATTTATGAAGAAAAAAGTAGCAATTATATTTGGAGGTTGTTCAAGTGAATATAGTGTTTCACTTGTGTCTGCGACTTCTGTTATTAAAAATATAAATAAAGATAAATATGATGTGATAATGATAGGAATAACACAAGATGGGAACTTTTATTTATATGATGGAGAAGTAGATAAAATAGAACAAAATGAGTGGTTAAACGATAATACTTGTAAAAAGATAACTATTTCAACAAATAGAAGTGATCACGGAATTATAGTGTTAGAAACTAATGAAATTATAAAATTAGATATAGTTTTCCCTGTGTTGCACGGACAAAATGGAGAAGATGGAAGATTGCAAGGATTATTAGAACTTGTTGATATAAAATATGTTGGTTGTGATATGTTTTCATCAGCATTATGTATGGACAAGTATCTAGCACACGAACTTGTTTCATCAAGTGGAATATTATCACCAATATCATATTTATTTACAAAATATGATACTTTAGAAAAAATCGAAAGTAAAGTGTCACATTTAAAATATCCTTTATTTGTTAAACCGTTAAAAGCAGGTTCATCATTTGGAATCACTAAAATTTCATCTGTGACTGAATTAAAAGTAGCAATAGAAGAAGCACTAAAATATGATGACAAAATTATTATCGAGGAAAATATTGATGGCTTTGAGGTTGGGTGTGCCATTCTTGGAAATAAAAATTTAGTTATCGGTGAAGTAGATGAAATAGAATTAGAAGATGGATTTTTTGACTATTATGAAAAATATAACTTGAAAACAAGTAAAATACATTTACCTGCTAGAATTAGTAAGGAAGAAAGAAACAAAATAAAAGAAATTGCTTTAGAAATTTATAAGATATTAGGTTGCTCTGGTTTTGCAAGAGTAGATATGTTTTATACAAAAGACAAAAAGATAGTTTTTAATGAAGTAAATACAATACCCGGATGTACTTCCCATTCAAGATACCCAAGTATGTTAAGAGAAATAGGTATGACTTTTGAAGAAGTTATTGATCGCTTAATTGAATTGGGGGAAGAAAGATGAGTTGTATTGAAATAAAAAAAGAAAATATTGGAATTGGTAATCTTATATTGATTAACCCAGATAATTTATTAAAAACAATAAGAACAGATTTAGTATCATTTAATGATGACTATAAAGAAATTAAATTAGAAGAAAATACAAATGAACAATTACACTTGGCACTAAAAGAAATAAATGCAGGAAGTAAAATTGTTCCAGTAAGTGGTTATAGAACAGTTGATGAGCAAGTAAAAATTTATGAATCTTCTCTAAAAGAAAATGGCGAAGAATTTACTAGAAAATTTGTTGCTTTACCCAATGCAAGTGAACATCAGACAGGATTAGCGATAGATTTAGCACTTAATGAGGGGAATGTTGACTTTATATGTCCTAGTTTTCCATATCACGGTATTTGTCAAGAATTTAGAAGAATTGCTCCCCAATATGGTTTTATTGAAAGATATAAAGATGAAAAAAAGGCTATTACAAAAATATCAAAAGAAGAATGGCATTTCCGTTATGTAGGGTATCCTCATTCAAGAATAATAGAAGATAAGGGGCTTTGTTTAGAAGAATATATTGATTACTTAAAACAATTTATATATCCAAATAGACCATTAAAATATGAACAATATAGTATATTTTATATTCCTTATAAAGATGAATCCATTATAGAATTAAATAAAAACTTTTCTATTTCTGGTAACAATGTTGATGGTTTTATATTAACAATAAAGGAGGAAAACAATGGTTAAAAAACTGAATATAGATGTTTGGAGATTTATTGTATCCTTTTTGATAGTAGCAATTCATATTTCTCCTTTTGATAAAATTAGCCCAGAATTTGATTTCTTCTTTACAAGAATATTAGGAAGAATCGCCGTGCCATTATTTTTAATGATAACAGGCTATTACATATTAGATAAATCTTTAAAGAATGTAAAAAGTTTAAAAAACTATACAAAGAAGATAGTTAAATTATATATATTCTGTATCTTATTATATGTACCAATAAATATTTATATGGGTAAGTTTACAAATATATCGTTTTTGCAGATTATAAAAGATATTTTTATTAACGGTACATTATATCACTTATGGTATTTTCCTGCTCTTATTTTAGGCTTATGGATTACATACTTTTTTATGAAAAAGTTAGGAAAGCAAAAAACATTTTTAGTAACAATTATTTTGTATTTAGTAGGACTATTTGGCGATAGTTATTATGGAATAACTGAAATGTCTGGAATTGTTACTAATATCTATAATGGCATTTTCTATATATTTGATTACACGAGAAATGGGGTATTTTTAGTGCCACTATTCTTATTCTTGGGATATATGGTAAAAACGAATAAAGAAAGCAAGAAATATGACTCTTACTTAAGTTTGTTGTTCTTTATTTGTATGACTTTTGAGGCAATAATTTTACAACATTTTAATCTTCAAAGACACGATAGTATGTATCTATTTTTAATACCACTTATGTTTTTCTTATTTAGATATTTAATGAGTAAAAGTAATTCTTCTAATAAGACATTAAGATTTGTAGCAACAGGAATTTATATACTTCATCCACTCTTTATAGTAGCGATTAGATTTATGTCTGGTATTTTAGGATTAGAAAAAGTATTAGTCCAAAACAACTTAATCCTTTATGCAGTAGTAAGTTTATGCAGTTTAGTATTTATGCTTTTTGCAGAAAAGACAAAGGGGTTAGTGAAAAATGGAAAACATTGATTTAATTAAAGATAGAGCGTGGATTGAAGTTAACTTGAATAATTTAGAAAATAATATAAATGAAATAAAAAAATTCCTTTCTGAAGAAACAAAAATAATGGCAGTTGTAAAAGCAAATGCTTATGGTCACGGATCAATAATAATAGCAAAGAAATTATTGGATATTGGTATTACAGATTTTGCCGTAGCAACATTGGAGGAAGCCATAGAATTACGAGAAAACAATATTAAAGGAAATATTTTGATATTAGGATTTACCAACTTTTCTGATTTAAAATATGTTATAAAGTATGATTTGATACAGACAATAGTAGATTATAATTATTCAGAAGCAATAAAGAAACTAGATTTAAAGGATAAATTAAAATGTCATATCAAAATAAATACAGGAATGAATCGTATAGGTGAAAATAGCGATAGCATAGAAAAATTATGTAGTATTTATGAAAATAAAAGATTAAACATTTTAGGAACTTATAGTCACTTATGCGTGGCTGATTCTAGTAAAGCAGAAGATATAGACTTTACTAAAATACAAATAAAAAAATTTGATGAATGTATTACAGAAATAAACAAAAGAGGATATAAAACAGGAGCAATACACTTACAAAGCAGTTATGGAACAATAAATTATAATGAGTTGAATTATGATTATGTAAGATTAGGTATTTGTATGTATGGTGTTAATACTGAAACTAATTCATATCAATTAAATGTTTTAAATATAAAGCCTGTTTTATCGGTTAAGGCAAGAATAACAAGTATAAAAGAGATAAATGCAGATGATAGTGTTAGTTACGGAAGAACTTTTATTGCCAAAGACAAAATGAAAATTGCTGCACTTTCAATAGGATATGCAGATGGAATACCAAGATGTCTTTCAAACAAAAATATGTTGGTTAAAATAAATGATAAATATGGAGAAGTAATAGGTAGAATCTGTATGGATCAAATGCTTGTTGATATAACAGAACTAGAAAATATCAAAATTGGAGATATAGCAACTTTAATTGGTGATGATACAAGAATATCTGCTGAAACGGTTTCGGATAAAGCAGATTCTATTACTAATGAATTATTGTGCAGATTAGGAAGTAGATTAAAGAGAATTATAGCAAAAAATGAAGAATAAGAGGGAAAGTATGATAGAAAATTTATTTAATTTGTCTGAAATAAAAAAGAAAGTAGGATATTATCAAATCAAATAATGATTAGGTTACTCATACTAGATGATGATCCAGAAGTAAGATATGGAATCTATGATTATTTAAAACAAGATTACGAAGTATTTGTTACAAAAAATATAAAAGAAGTATTTAAGATTTTTAATCAGACAAATATAGATTTAATTATTTTTGATTATTCGATAATTAGTATAAATTTAAAACAATTTGTTGTAGCGCTAAAAGAAAGCAACGATAAAATACTTACAATGATATTATCAGATCAACTGGAAGATAATGATAAAAAGTGCCTATTCCAAAGTGATATTGATGATTATATGAATAAGCCAGTTGATATGATGGAATTACAATTTAGAATAGAACACTTACTAAAAAAAAGAAGTAATCAATATAGAAAACTAATTAAAACAGAAGACTTAACAATAAATTGTGAAACTAATACAGTCATTTATTGTGATAACAAATTAGAGTTTTTCAATAAGGAATTTCAAATATTGTATCATTTGTTTTCTTACCCTAATAGGATATTCGCAAAAGAAGAATTGATAGAACTTATTTGTGATAACGACTATTACATAAACGAAAATACTATTAGAACTTATATAAACGATTTAAGAAGAAAATTAGATACAATAGATGAACTTGAAATCGTTACAGTAAGGGGAATAGGTTATAAAGGAGTTATAAAAAAAGTAGTAATTTGATGTTACTACTTTTGCTTTTTTATATATTTTTGTTCACTTCTACCAACAAGCCAGTCTATCGAATAGTCATAATTTTGGGCTAACTGTTTAAGCATAAGGGTTTGAATCATATTTTTAGATTTTGGATTTTTATATTCAGAATATGTACTTTTGTGAATACCTAATTCAAAAGCAATATCCTTTGCTTGTTTATGATTTTCTTTTTCTAATATAGTTAGCCTTTCAGATAAAATATTTTTATCTATAAAGTCAATTTTCTTAATAAATAACATTCTGTTTAGACTATCTAAATTAGCGACATAGTCCATAGTAAAATTCATTTCATTACAATAAGTTAAGAAGTCTTTAAGTTTTATGTTAGCAGTTTCTGCTTCGATATTTGCATAAGCACCTCTGCTAATTTTCATTTTATCTGCTACATCATTTTGCTTTAATTCGTATTCATCTCTTATTTCTCTAAACCTATAATCCATATAATCTACCCCTTATCGTTTAAATTTTAATTGAAAAAAGAAGTCTAAAACGAAAATGCAAAGTAATATAAACTACATATACATATTATTTGTAAAAAGAGTGGAACTATACTTTTCATTTGTAATCTTTAATAAAAATGTCTTTTTAAAAATTATTAGTTAAAATCGTTGTATTTTATATAGATATGAAATTGCAAACAAATATAAACTAGATTCAATAATGGTTGGATATTCATTATTTATACTTGTTTCATAAAATAGCAATGCCATAGGCTATGTAATATATGTAGAAAGAGTTGTGATAAAAAATAAAATATTAGAAATGATTAAGCAGTAAATTTTCTAATTTCATTAGGATATTACTGGCTTATAGAAAAATGTTATTAGATGACATACAAAATTTGCCATTAGAAATAATTAAGGCATTTGCTTCAAAATGGAAGAAGATGTCTTAAAGTGAGAGTAATAATTTTCTATAAGTTAGATGATTTTAAATTATTTGATAGTTATAAATTGAAAGCCGAATGTAGTTCTAAATGGATAGGGACTATATTCGGTTTTTTATTTGTATGTCGAAAAATGGCGAATTGTCGTAGCCCCCCTCTATTCAATTTGATTTTAAAAACGAATTGAATGGAGGAAGAAAGATGATAGATCGCCCAAAAAGAAGAAAATATAGGGATAATCCATATATTTTAAGTTATTGTGAAGAAAAGAAACTTTACATAGTTACATTTAAAGATGTGACAGGAAAGATAAATAAAATCGAAGTACAAGAAGAAGTATATGAGGCATTAGATAGATTCGAGTTAGATGATATTAAAGAAATGAATGAATATGATAGACATATTGAACATTCTGAAATCTATGAAGATAATCTTTGTACTAGAGCAATGGACAAGCCTTTATCGGTAGATGAATTAGTCGAAAATCAAATCATAAATGAAGAACTAAAAAAAGCAATTCAAGCATTACCGAAAATTCAAAGAGATAGATTAAAAAAATACTATTTTGAAGATATGACTCTTGAAGAAATCGCTAGAGAAGAAAAATGCTCTAAAGTGGCTATCAAATATAGTATTGATATAGCAATAGAAAAAATTTCAAAAAAATTTAAAAATTAGACTTAACTTTTTGCTTATAAGTGAGGAAACAGGTGAAAGGGAGTAATTCCTTTTCAACCTGTTTCTTTTTTGAAGCAGGAGATGTTCTTTGAAAATTTGATATTCATTCATCAAATACATTCCTATTATTGATAGCACGTTAGCGAGTACGCTTGTCGATAAATACTTGGCTATAAAATTGGGTAGCACCTAATCTGCAATGACAAATAATAGAATTAAAGATACTCCTGCCTAGCGACAGACTCAAGCAATCGGGGCAGTCTTGTGAGAACCACAAGAGGATGGAATTTCCGTGAGAGCAATGTAGCACATTGTTCGTTTGATGAAATCCTATGGCTGAGGGTATTAAGACAAATATCAGTCCGAGCAAAAATAAAAAATTAAAAATTGAAATATATAAGTCAGAGTGTAATGTTCTGGCTTTTTTACATATAAGGAGGAAAAATTTTAATGAAAAGAAAAAAATATAAGGTAAGAATTAAACTGATATTTGAAACTTCTATGGATCACGAACAAGTAAATATGGAAAGAGCAAAGCAAGATGTTGATAGAGTGCTAAAAGGTTATTTAAAGAATAGAAAACTTAATATACTTAATTTAGTTGATGATAAGCCACCACGCATTATATATAAGGTAGAAAAATATGACAAGTAACTATGAAATTAAAAAGGGCGATATTTATTATGCTATGCTTGACCCTGTAATCGGTAGTGAGCAAGATGGAAAAAGACCAGTGGTGGTAATCCAAAATAATCTTGCAAATAAGCATAGTCCAACGGTAATTGTTGCTCCTATAACGACAGTTATTAAAAAGACTTATTTACCTACACATATAGTAATATACAAAAATAACTTTCTGAAAAAAAATTCTACAATTTTGATAGAACAGATTAGGGTTATAGATAAGTCAAGAATAACTGCTTATTTAGGTAAATTAACAGAGTTCCAAATACAAAAAATTGATAAGGCTTTAGTTAATGCCTTTGCAATAGATATTGAAAATATAGAAAGTGAGAATAAATGATGAAAATTTTTAATAGAAGAAAAAGATATGTAGTTGGTATTAGTAGTAACGATAAAATACAGTTTATAGAAGTAAAAGCAAAAAATAAAAAAGAGGCTTTAGGTATGGTAACAGATGTTTTACTTAAATGTAGTATATTTCCTTTTGTATCAGAAAATGAATTTGAATTAACTTGTAGGCGAATATAAATTTTGAAAGTCAAATGTGAAAATAAAAAATTTGCACATTTCAATAATAAATTTATTTGTTTTAAAATGACTTTGTTAAGGAGGAATGAATAATGGAAAAATTAAGAGTTGCAATGTATTGTAGAGTCGCTAATAAAGAAACGACTAAAGAAGATTCAGCAATAGAAGTACAGAAAAAAATGTTAAATGATTACTTAAAAAATAATGTTAAAGGAATAAAATTTAGAGAGTTTTATATTGATAATGGCTTTTCTGGAACAAATTATAATAGACCAGAATTTAGAAGAATGATTAAAGATATAGAAGAAAATAGGATAAATACTATTATAGTAAAAGATTTAGTAAGGTTTGGTAGAACAAATAATACTTTACAAAGAATTGATGGACTTAAAAAAAAGTACAATATAAATTTTATTTCAGTTGTAGATAATATTGATTCATTAAAAAATAGAGATGAATTTGAAAAATCTATTTTAATTAGCAATCTTATGAATGAATGGTATAAAATCGATTTAAGGAAAAGAAGAGAAGTACAAAAAAAATTGAAAGGGTGATAAAGTTGATTAAAATAATAATGATGGCACTATTAGTAATGATAGTGTCTTTTTTATATGCAATATGTCGTGTTTCTAGTAATTGTTTTAGGCTAGAGGAAATGGAGGGTAAAAATGAATAAAAAGGACATTGAAGCATTATCAGAAAAACTAAAAAGATGTAGGGAGATACCTTTAGATGAGGTTAATCCAGATGATGTTGATGAAATAACAGATATAAAGATAGATAAAAGGAAGTCAAGTAACGAAAGAATACTTGATTTTTTAAATAAAGTAAAAAATCCTTATATTTTCAAAGTTAAAGGAAAATTAGTAAGGATTAGGTTTTCTGATACAGATAAAACAGCAGATGACTGCTTAACTAATGTACTGAAAAATTTGTATAGATAGTCAAGCCTACAAAATTAAAATTTCCACCTTCGTAAAAAAATGAAATTTGAATTATGATTTGGTCGTAATTTGAAAGGAGGAGGTGGAAATGGCAGGTCGTGGGAACAAAAAGCAAAGCCGAATAAATGATGAAAATAGAAAATGGTCATTTGCTGTTTATGGCAGAAGATCGTTTGATGATGGCGAAAATAGTGAGTCTTATACGATAAAAAATCAAAAGGCATTGATAGAGTCATATTTAGAAAATAAACCTAACATTGTAATTGAAGATTATTATGTTGATGATGGATATACTGGTACTAATTTTGAAAGACCGGGATTTAAAAGAATGTTACAAGATGTAGTCAACGGAAAAATAAAAGGCATTATAGTAAAAGACTTATCAAGACTAGGTAGAAATCATAGAGAAGTAGGAAAGTATATAGAAGAAATATTCCCTATTTATGATATTCGTATTATTTCAGTAAACGATAATGTAGATTCTTATTTAGACCCAGAATCAATTAGTAGTTTAATAGTACCAGTTAAAAATCTTATGAATGAGAATTATTCAAGAGATTTATCTAAAAAGGTTGCTAGTGCTTATGAAACAATGGCTAAAAACGGTCAGTTTGTGGCAGGAACAACACCTTATGGTTATATGTTAGATCCAGATGATAAGCACCATTTAGTAATTGACCCTAACGAAGTTGATATTGTAAAAAAAATATTTGAAATGGCATTGTCTGGTAATGGTCGCCCAACGATTTGCCAATATCTTAATGATAATGGAATTTTATGTAGAAAAGAACTCCAAAGAAGAAAGAAAAGAAAATTAACACTAGACCCATTTGAAATAAGGTCACAATATTTATGGAGTACCTCTACTATTGGCAGAATGCTTCATAACGAATCATATATTGGGAATCTAGTGCAGTTAAAAACAACAAGAGCGACATTTGGTAGCAAAAAATTTATTACAAAAGAGAAAGAAGAATATGTCCGTTCGGAAAATACGCACGAAGCAATTATATCAAAAGAAGATTTTTATAAAATACAGAAAATAATAAAACAAAACGATAAAAAGAAAGTGCATAATTCTCCAGTTTCATATTCGATATTTAATGGAAAATTAAAGTGTGCTGACTGTGGTAGAGCAATGACAAAACAAGAAGATACCAGAGGTAAACGACAACTTTCTAATTATTTCTGTATGAGTTATTTGCAAGTAAGTAAGTCTTGCTCATCACATAAAATAAAGACAAGCGTATTGGAAGAATCAGTTTTGGAGGCAATTCAAGTACAAGTAAAATTAGTAATAGAGTTAGAAAAAAGTCTTTCTAAATTATATTTTAAGAATAATCAAGGCTCTATTGAAAATGAATATAAAAATAATGTAAAAATTGCTGAATTAAAAATATCAAATTTAAAAGAGCAGAAAAGAAAATATTATGAAGAATGGAAATTTAATAAGTTAGAAAAAAGCGAGTTTATGAAATTGTCTGAAGAAATAGAATCTAAAATTAAAAAGTTAGGTGAAGATATAGAGATATATACTTCGACATATAGAGAAAATGTTAAAAAAATAAGAAAAAATGATTATTGGATAGGTCATTATAAAAGAAATAGAAAGATTAAAAGTCTTTCAAAGGAAGTTTTAAATGAACTTATTGATGTTATTTATGTTAGAAAAGATGGTACTTTAGACATTAAATTTAAGTATCAAGATGAATATGAAAGTTTAGTTAATTATTTAAAGGAAGGAGCAAAAGAAAATGAAAAAGTGGACATTAGGAATATATCGCAGGCGTTCATTTGATGAAAAAGGAGAAGAAGAATCAAATAGTGTTGTTAATCAAAAGAAACTAATAGATGATTACCTAGTTGACAAGAATGATATAATTATCTATAAAGACTATGTTGATGATGGATATACTGGTACTGATTTTAATAGACCAGCATATAAAAGAATGCTAAATGATATAAAAAAGAAAAAAATAAATGGTATTATAGTAAAGGATTTATCAAGATTAGGAAGAAATTATATAGAGGTAGGAAATTTTATTGATGAAATAGTACCAGAATATGGTTTAAGATTTATTTCAGTAAATGATAATGTAGATTCTTTTAAAAATCCTAATGTAATGGATTCGCTAGAAATACCATTTAAAAATCTTATGAATGAAAGTTATTCTAAAGATTCATCAAAGAAAATGCGTTCATCACTTAAAGCAAGTAAAAAGTCCGGTAATTTCATCGGAAAAACTGCTCCTTTTGGTTATTTAAAAGATCCAGATAATGTTCATAAACTTATTATTGATAAGGACGCTGCTATTATTGTAAAAAGAATTTTTGACTTGGCTTTAAAGGGAAAGAGTAAACAAGAAATAGTAGAAGAATTAACAAATAACAATATTTTGACACCTAGTGTATATTTAAAGGAAAAGTATGACATAAAAGTTAGTAGAATTAGTTATAAATGGAATACAAAAATGCTTGATACAATATTACAAAATAAAACATATATTGGCTCACTTGTTCAATGTAAAAGGACTAGAATAAGTCATAAAACACATAATATGGTAAGAGTTGCAGAAGATGAGTGGGTCGTTTCAAAAGAAAGACACAATGCTATTATTAAAGAAGAAGTTTTTAATCAAGTGCAAAATATATTATATAATAGAAATGTTAGAGTAAATAAAAATGGTAAATTTTATAAATATACTGGCTTTTTAAAATGTTCCGAGTGTGGTGCAAATTTATATAGAAAAACAAAAATGAAAAATCACAGGCAAAAGGTATATTATTACTGTAGCACCTATTATAATACTAGAAAATGTAATAAGCATTATATTCAAGAAAAAGAACTTGATGAGGTTGTTTTAGAAACATTAAATCAACATATAGATTTGGTATGTGACATAGGAGCAAAGATAGACGACACAATATCATTTTCAAAAATTGAATATAATTCGGAATTAAAAGAAATTAGACTAAATGAAATAAATAAGGAATTAGAAAAATACAAAAGATTATTAGATGAATTAAAAAAAGATTATAAATGTGACTTTATTTCTGAAGAAGACTATGATGAATTTAAGCAAAAATATTTATATGAGATAAATAAACTAAATTTAGAAAAAGAGAATTTAAACAAAAGTAAAATAAATTCATATAATTTAGATTGGCTAAATCAATTCAAAAAAATTGGAAGAATAGAAGTGATTGATAGAAATATTGTAGATAGTTTTATTGAAAACATAATTGTTAATGATGAAAAAGGTGTAGATATAATATTTAGATATAACGATCAATATAAATTAGCAGAAAGGTATCTGAAAAGTCAAAATGATGTGGTATAATATATAAGGAAAAACACTTGAATTTTGTTATAAAAAAATGGTGTGAAAGGAGTAGATTTTAATGAATAATAATGAAACACAGGGGGGGTTGCATAAAAGTGTAATCAACTGTTATCCAGGCCATATGGCTAAAACAAGAAGGATTATAGGTGAAAAATATCATCAAATAGATATCGTTTATGAAATTATAGATGCAAGAATTCCTTTTTCATCTAAGATAAAAGATATTTATAATATTATTGGAAATAAACCTAAAATTTTAATTATGACAAAAAAAGATTTGTGTGATTTAAAAATAACAAATCAATGGGTAAAATATTATGAAAATTTAGGAAATCATGTCTTGCTTTTGGATTTGAATCAAGACAATGTAACAGAAAAAATAGTATCTCTTACACATGAGATTATGGCAGATATGCAAGAAAAAAGAAAAAATAAAGGACTTAAAGAAAAGGAAATTAGAGCGTTAGTTATTGGTATTCCAAATGTTGGAAAAAGTACTTTAATCAATCGTTTGTGTAAGAAAAAAGTTGTTAATGTAGGGAATAATCCAGGAATTACAAAATCTTTAAGTTGGCTTAAAACAACTAGTGATATTTTATTATTAGATACACCGGGTATTTTGTGGCCTAGATTGGACCAAGGGGATGTAGGATTCAATTTAGCTTCTTTTACTGCGATAAAACAAGAAATTTTACCTATTGATGAAGTTTGTGTTTATATTTTAAAAACTTTATCTCTTTATTATCCAGCTATATTAGAAGAAAAATATGGTTTAAAAAAGGTCAATGATGATACAATTATAGAAGCTTATGAAACTATTGGTAAAAAAATTGGAGCTTTTAAAAATGGGGAAGTAGATTATGAGCGAGTTTCTATTAAAGTCGTAAATGATATTAAATTAGAAAATATAAAAGGAATTACATTTGATAGGAAGTAGGAAGTATTATGGATGAGAATCTGTTACAATATGAACAAGAATTATACAATCTTGGTTATGAACTAATTTGTGGAACGGATGAAGCAGGACGTGGTCCTTTAATTGGACCTGTTGTTGCTGGAGCTGTTATTTTACCTAAAAATTATTATTTAGAAGGTTTAACAGATTCAAAAAAATTATCTGAGAAGAAACGAGAAGTTTTTTTCGAAATTATCAAAAGAGATGCAATAGCTTATGGAATTGGAATTGTAGAAGCGCAAGAAATAGATGAAATAAATATTTATGAAGCAAGTCGTTTAGCTATGCAAAAAGCGATTTCTTCTATGAAAGTAAAACCTGATTATGTTTTAACGGATGCTATGCCGTTTAAAGAATATTTTGTGCCTGTAAAATCAATTATTAAAGGAGACGCAAAATCTATTACTATTGCCGCAGCAAGTGTTCTTGCTAAAGTAACTCGTGATCATATTATGTATGAATTAGATCAAAAATATCCACAATATGAACTAAGACATCATAAAGGGTATCCCACTAAAAGACATTTAGAATTGATAAGTATTTATGGTGTGAATGAACATTATAGATTTACTTATCGTCCTGTTCGTGATTTAATAGAAAAAGGTGGTATCTATGAAGAAGTATAGTTCTTGGGAATTTTTTAAAGAAGCGTCTATTTTTGCAATATTTTTGTTTTCTATAGAGCTTTTTGTCCGTATTATAGAGCATTTTTCACTCATAGATTATAGTGTTCTTCGAATATTTTTTTCTTCCTTTTTTCTTTCCTTTTTTGTTTATTTTTTTCTTTCTTTTTTTCATAAAAAACAAACTCGATTTCTTTTAGAAGGTATTTTTCTTTTTTTCGTAACTATTTATGCATTTATTCAAGTAGGATTTCGTAATTTCTTAGGAATGTATATATCAATTGGAACAAGTGGACAAATGAGTGCTGTCTTTTCTTATGTTAAGAGTTTTCTTTTAAGTATACCTATCATAAATTATGTTCTTTTTTTGCCATTTCTATTGTTTGTTTTCTTTTTATTTTTTCAAAAAAAAGGAGAGAAAATTGGACGTTTTTCTTTCTTTCCTTATAAAATTTTAATTCTTTGTTTCTTTTTATTCGGTGGTAGTTTTTGGCTTACTTTAAATGTTTCTTTTTTTCAAAATCCTATGCAACTTGTTTCTAATAAAACTTTATTTTTGGTTCCTACGAATTCTTCTATTGTAGTAAATCAATTTGGAACTACAATGTATGGTATTTTAGATGTAAGACATTATTTTTTTCCTATTGAAGTTGTTTCTTTAAAAGAGGAGGAGGAAGAAGAAAAAGATGTTCTTGATTCTTTATGGTTATCTGTTATTGATGAAGAAACTGATGTTACTAAGTTAGCTCTTCATAAGTATTTTCAAAGTAGAACTATTTCTAAAAAGAATGATTATACTGGTTATTTTGAAGGAAAAAATGTTATTGTAGTTATGATGGAGTCTGTAAATCTTTCGATAGAATTGAAAGAATATTTTCCAAATTTTGCTAAAATGTTAGAGCATGGTTGGTATTTCGAAAATAATTACAGTCCACGAAATGCATGCGCAACTGGAGATAACGAATTTAGTGGAATGACTTCTTTATATCCATTAAATACTTCATGTACAGTAAATGTAAAACCTAATAATACTTATTTTACTTCTATTTTTAATCGGTTTAAAGAAAAGGGATATATTACTAGTAGTTATCATGATTTGGATTCTACTTATTATAATCGAGATATTTTTCATAAAAATTTGGGTAGCGAAGCATATTATGATGGGAATCGTCTTGGTATAAAGTTTGATTCTAAAAATTATAATGAATGGCCAAGTGATGTCGAGTTTATAGAGAAATCTTTTCCACTTTTTTCAAAATCTACACCTTTTATGGCTTGGCTTACAACAGTAACTCCTCATCAACCTTATGAGTCTTCTAGTGTTTATGGAGATTATTATATTGATTTATTTCAAGATACAGATTATTCTGATTCTTTGAAACGTTATTTATCAAAACTTAAGATAACAGATGATGCTTTAGGTGTTTTAATGGATTTATTAGAAGAAAAAAATCTTTTATCTGATACGGTAATTGTTTTATATGGAGATCATTATCCTTATGGACTTTCTAATGACGATGTTCAAGATGCTCTTTCTTATGATATTACTCCTTTTTATGAGATTGAAAGAACACCATTTTTAATTTATAATAGTGAATTAGAAGCACAAGCATTAAAACAAAAAACATTTTATATGAATATTTTACCAACTCTTCTTAATTTATTTGATTTAGAATATGATTCTAGATTTTATATGGGAGAAGATATATTTTCAGAAGATTTTTCGAATCGTGTTGTTTTTGCAGATGGTTCTTGGGAAGATGAAATTGCTAGATATAATGCTTTGACTTCAGAAATTATTTATTTTAATGAAGATGTTACATATACTTTAGAGGAAATTCAAAAAATAAATTTTGCAATCTATCAAAAAAAAGAAATGAGTAAACTTGCTATTGAGGAAAATTATTTTGCTTATTTGGAAGAAAAATTGAATGAAAAACAAAAGGAGAAAGAAAATGAATAAGTTAATGATTGTGGAGTCGCCACATAAAAGTAAAACAATTAAAGCTTTTTTAGATAATGATTATAAAGTAATTGCTAGTATGGGTCATGTTATGGATTTAGCAACAACTGGAAAGTTTGGTCTAGGTGTTGATGTGGATGGGAATTTTCAAGCTAGTTATGTTCCAATAAAGGGGAAGAAAAAACTTATTACTGAAATGAAAAAAGATGTAAAGAATGCTGATAAAGTAATTTTAGCAACCGACCCAGACCGAGAAGGGGAAGCAATTTCTTGGCATTTAAAAAATAGTCTTGGAATAAAAGATGAAAATTATGAGAGAGTAACTTTTAATGAAATTACAAAAGATGTAGTGCTAAATGCCCTAAATAATCCTAGAAAAATTGATGAAGATTTAGTAAAAAGTCAAGAAACTAGAAGAATTTTAGATCGTATTATTGGGTTTCGATTAAGTAAACTTATGCAAAGTAAAACTGGAGGTAAAAGTGCAGGAAGAGTACAAAGTGTTGCTTTAAAATTGATAGTGGATAGAGAAAGAGCTATCCAAGAGTTTATTCCTGAAGAATATTGGACAATTACAGCGAATTTTGAAGGTTTTAGTGCAGCGTTAGAAAAGTTTCAAAATAAAAAAATTGAAATAAAAACAGAAGAAGAAGCAAATCAAATATTAGAAAATTTATCTTCTTTATTTTTAGTAGAAAGTGTAGAAACGAAAGATTCTAAAAGAAATAGCAAACCAATTTTTAAAACAACTACTATGCAACAAATGGCTTCTAGTCGTCTTAATTTTCCATCTTCTAAAACAATGCGGGTTGCTCAAAAATTATATGAAGGTGTAGAAACGAAAGAAGGGTCTATCGGTTTGATTACTTATATGAGAACAGACTCTGAAAGAGTTTCTCCAGAGTTTGTTTTAGAAACAAAAAAATATATTTTAAACACTTATGGTAAGGAATATGTTGGAAGTGTAAAAGTTCCTAAGAAGAAAGAAAATATTCAAGATGCACATGAAGGAATTCGTCCGACTTCCATTTATCGAACTCCAGAATCTTTAAAACAAGATTTATCTAGTGATGAATATAAACTTTATGAAATGATTTACTATCGTGCCTTAGCATCTATTATGTCTTCTGCAGGACTTTTAAATACAACTATAATTTTAAATAATCAAGATTATTTATTTAAAGCAACAGGTTCAGTTTTAAAATTTGATGGGTATTTAAAAGTATATAGTAAGTTTGAAGAACAAAATGATAAGTATTTGCCAAGTCTTAAAGAGAGTGAAGAAATTTCTAGTGAAGAAATTTTAAAAGAACAACATTTTACTAAACCAGAACCAAGATATACAGAAGGTACTCTTATTCAAGCAATGGAAGCACTTGGTATTGGTAGACCTAGTACTTATGCTCCGACAATTCAAACACTAAAAGAGCGAGATTATGTTAAAGTAGAAGAAAAAAAATTTTTTCCAACAGAAATTGGAATAGAAACAACAGATAAGTTACAAGAGTTCTTTTCTAATATTGTAAATGTAGAATATACAGCAAATATGGAATCTGATTTGGATAAAATTGCTGAGGCATTGTTAGATAATGTAAAACTTTTAAGAGAATTTTTTGATACTTTTGAACCAATGGTTGAGGATGCTTTTAAAAATATGGAGAAAAAGGCTGCAGAAGAAACAGGGGAGGCTTGTCCCGATTGTGGTAATCCTCTTGTAAAAAGAAGAGGAAAGTATGGAGAATTTACGGCTTGTTCAAATTATCCAACTTGTAAGTATGTAAAAAAAGAGGCAAAAGAAGTAACTGAAATTATGCCTTGTCCTAAATGTAGTGGGACTATTTTGGAGAAAAAAACAAAAAGAGGAAAGATTTTTTATGGATGTAATCAATATCCAAAATGTGATTTTGCTAGTTGGGATAAACCTATTTCGAAAAAGTGTCCAGAATGTAATGGTACTTTAGTAGAAAAGAAAAATGAAATATCTTGTTTAAATTGTGATTATAAAGAAGAAAAATAAAAGTTTTTTCTTTTTTGCTTTTAGAGTATATAAATATCTTTTTTTGGATAATTGTCAAATAGTGTGTGTAGATACAAAAAGTGATAATTATTGAAAT
>CANSRG010000022.1 GCA_947649355.1 uncultured Mycoplasmatota bacterium
TATTTCAATAATTATCACTTTTTTGTATCTACACACACTATTTGACAATTATCCATTTAAATATAATTTCTCATTACTTTGTAAATAAGCAGTATAAGTTGTTTCCTCTCCTTCATTCACTATAGGATTTTCTATAATATAACTCATGACACTTCCACTTTGATCTACTGATTCATCATAACTTGCTATTGCTTCCTCTTTTTCATTTAATTCATCTTCTATAATAAGTTTAGTAATTTGTCCTTTATATTGCCACATTCCATTATCATCGTGCTCAAGAACATCTCTTAGAGTTCCACTAGCAAGGGGAGCTTCTTCTATAAAGCTTGTCGTAACAGTTACTTTACTTTTAAATATAGCATTCATAATATCATCGTCTGGGGGAGTATTTTCATCTAACCAAAGTCTTAGTGTAAATGTTTTACTTTCTAAAGGTTCCAAATAACTTTTCTTTAACTTATATGCTGCACTTGCATTATCTAGTGTTTTCTCTACTACGTTACTTAAAATCTTTGGATTTTCTTCATCTAACATTGCTTTAATATAATTATGCTTATTCATAGTACTATCATTTAATACTTCTAAGTTGATTTGATAAGCAGAAAACTCATCACATGTGTTCGTGATAGTAAATTCATAAGGAGTGAGTGATGCACCTACACTATCTTCTATAGGATAAGCTTTTCCTATTTGAATGGGATTTAAATCAGTAAATTCTACTTTAAAACAGCCAATATTAAGAACATTTTCTTCGGTTTGCACATGAGTAACTTGCCAAAGAGCATAACTTACTCCTACTACACAAAATATTCCTATTAGTATTCCTACTGCGAGCAACACATTTTTATTTTTCATATAAACAACTTCCTTTCTCTAGTTTGTCTTTATTTTTTCTATAATATTGTAACATAAGAAAATCTTTTTTACCATAATTTTTTCATTCCACTTCTACTACAAACCACTTTAAAACAAAAAAAGAAAACTTTATTTCCTTTTTTTAAATTTTAAAGAAAGTAATTCTTTCCCAATCAATTCATCATTTGTCCATCCATAACACTCAATTGGCTCAAGAGATTTTTCATCTGATTCAACAGTACAACATACATTTACACAATTAAAACAACCTTTTGTAATAAATTGTTTTACTTGCTCTTTTTCTTCAATAGTTAAATAAGTAGAAAGATTATAATAAAATTCTCTAGGATTACCTGATACTTTTTCTAAAAAAGAAATAATATCAATTTCTGGCTCCTTATAAACTTTTAAATGCCGCGTTCTTCTTGCTATTTCCCGTTCATAACTAAAAGCGTCATCTAACACTTTTTGATAAGTTTCTAATACACTATCTATGTTTTTTGAATCTTCTTTAGCCTTTCTTTTTAAAAATAATTGAATTTCTTTATCTCTTATTTTTTTTGCATCTTCATAACTATCAAATAGACAATTAGTAAAAGTCATATTCGTACAAACTCCATTTTTATCAAAAGTAGGATTATTTTTTTTATTATATAATATAGGAAAAACAACCCCATATCTTTTTTTACTTTTTCCGTTTTGTAAAATATTTTTTTCTTCCGATAATACATAACATTTTGAAACAATAGTAACAAAAATATCTTCTTCTGCTTTCGCATCAAATGGCGAAATTTTCATTAACGCATATTTAATTTCCATATTTATCTCCTTTAAAATGGCAACTTCATATTACCATTTTTCATCATCTTCATCATTTTTTTCATTTCTTCAAATTGATTTAATAGACGATTCACTTCTTCAACACTTCTTCCAGAACCTTTCGCGATTCGTTGTTTTCTTGTAGCTTTTAAAACTTCTGGATGACGTCTTTCATAAGGTGTCATAGATAAAATGATTGCCTCTACATGAGCCATTTGTTTTGGATCTACAGAAATATTATTAAGTCCCATTTTACGAGCTTGTGGAAGCAATTTAAGAATATTTTCTAAAGGCCCAAGCTTTTTAATTTGTTTTAAATTTGTCAAAAAATCTTCCAAATCATATTTTCCATTCATCATTTTTTTTGCTTGATTTTTAGCATCTTCTTCAGATAAAATATCTTCTACTTTTTCAGCAATTCCCATGATATCTCCCATATCCAAAATACGTTCTGCCATACGTTCTGGATAAAAAGGAGAAAGACCATCCATTTTTTCTGAATCTCCAACAAACTTAATAGGAACATTTGTTAAGTGTCTTACAGACAAAGCTACTCCACCCTTAGTATTACCGTCCAATTTTGTTAGAATACAACCAGTAAGATTTAAAGCTTCATGAAATCCTGTAATCACATTGATAGCATCTTGTCCCATCATAGCATCTATTACAAGTAATACTTCATGAGGATGATATACTTCTTCAATTTCTTTTAATTCATTCATAAGTAATTCATCAATATGAAGACGTCCTGCTGTATCTATAATAATAAAATCATTTTTATTTTCTTTTGCATATTCTAATGCATGAGAAATAATCTCAATAGGATTTTTCTTACCTTCTTCAAAAACAGGAATATTTAAACTATTACCTACTTCTTTTAATTGATCGATCGCGGCAGGTCTATAAATATCACAAGCAACAAGCAAAGGATGTTTTGCTTCTTTTTTTCTTAAATAATTAGAAAGCTTTCCAGCAGTAGTAGTCTTACCAGATCCTTGAAGACCAACGAGCATCAAAATAGTAGGATTCTTATGAGTTTCTAAAGAAACCATTTCTCCACCTAATAAAGTAATCAATTCATCCTTCACAATTTTAATAAAAAGTTCATCAGGTTTAAGACTCTTTGAAACTTCCATACCAAGCGCTTTTTCTTTTACGTTTGAAATAAATTCTTTTACTACTTGATAATTTACATCAGCTTCTAATAAAGCCATTCTTATTTCTCGCATTGCCTCATTGATATTTTCTTCAGTAATTTTTCCCATTCCTCGAATATTTTTTATCGCATTTGACAATCTATCTCCCATATATTCAAACATATTCTCATCTCTTTTCTTTTTTTAAACTACAAAATTTTTTGTAATCTTCTTTTTTGACAATTATCATTTCCTTCTTTACAATATCCAAGTACTTGACAACTAGGTCCAAAACACTCCCCAATAATAGGAGTTACTTTTTTAGCTTCTTCACACATAGATGCCACGATATCATAAGTCATTTTTTGAGCTTTTCGACAAGTACGAAGTCTTGACAAATGTATTAAATATCTTGCATTCATACTTGTCACAAAACGAAACATATTACCAGAAATATAAAAATATACCAAATCACTTTCGTCCACGTCTAATTGTTGAAAAGATTTAAAAAGTTCAATATTTTTTCTTTGTGCTTCATGAAATTTTCTTTCAAAATCTTTTTCACAACAAATCGTTTCTGGAATATAATAATGATTTAAATCTTTAATAGGAAAAAATTCTAATGACATTAAACTATGAAGTCTTTGTCTTTGAAAATGTGTCGTTAAAGCTAAAGAACACCAATAAGAAAATTGATAATACACTTGCTCTAAAGCTCGACAATGAGGAGTATTCATAATTCCTTTTATAATTTTTCTTTCAATATCTTCATCTTCTAATTTTAAACGTTCTAATGAGTCTTTCGCACTTTCATAAGAAATATGATAACGATTCATAAGTAAAGAAATAATAGCTACTTCATCCCCATTTCTAGTATAATTTAGAATCTGTGTTTCTAATTTTTTAGGATAAAGTTCCTTAATATTATAAGTATCTAAAAAGGATAACGAATCACTTCTTAATTTTACTCGTTCAGAAATTGTAATCAATAAATAAGATTCTATTTCACTAATAATACTTTGAAATTCCTTCATTTCAAGTGTTTTTTCTAAAGATGCATCTTGTTTTCCTTTCCTAATAAAATCTTCTATTTGTTTTATAAAACCTTCAAATTCCTTATAAGAATAAGAAGAAGGATTTTCTTTTACTTTCAATAAAAGAGAAGATAACTCTTGTAAAATAAAAAGTAATTCTCTATATTCTTCTTCACTAAAACAAGATGAGTGAGTAATAAAATTATGAAGTTTACCTATTATTTCCTTATCATTAGAAATATTAACATTAGCATAAGGCGCAATCGTTAATAAAATATTTTTTAATTTTTCTCCTAATATTCTTGCCTCTTCTAATTGAGAAATATTACCATAAAGTAATTCATTGATAATAATACAAAATTCATGAACAGTACAAGCCATGACTAAATTACTTGGAAAAGAATAAGGTAATATATTACGAGCATCCTCATAAGGAATATCATTTTTTGTAAAAAATTCATAAGTAGAAAATAAATTTTCTTCATTTTTTAAAAACAATTCTTGTAATTCTTCATTACTCTCATGCACTTTCCCACTTTTATTGTGAAATGTAGGTAAGTAACATCCTTCTTCTTTGAAATTACATTCTCGTCGAGATTTAATAGAAAAAGCTGTCATTCTTTTTCCTATTAAAAAATGTTCTAAAATAACAGAAATATCTTGCATTACAAAAGCAACATATTGAATTTCAGTAATAGAAGTATGCCCATATCCAAACACCCTACGAATAAATTTCACATTTTCTTCATAAGTCTTATTTTGAACAAATTCTAATAAATCTCCTGCTTTTCTTGGATTACGTGATATCCTTGATGCAATAGAAACTCCCATTAAAGCATTTTTTAATGAAACTTCATCTGTAGCCCCTAAATATTCAATTTTCATGTTACATATCTTCATAAAACTCTCCTAAAAATTTACTTCCCTCTTATCTTTCTGTTTTATATTATATAATAAAAAAAGAAAAATTTCATTCCTTTTTTAGTGAATCAAATCAAGCAAACGAATTCTTATATTTTCCTCAGTAATTTCTTTGCTAATTTCTAATATTTTTTGATTTTTTTCATAAATTTTCAAAGTAGATTCCAATTCTTCTAATTTTTTTTCTGTTCGTTTAACCATATTTCCAATAAAAGATCTAGAAACTTCTTCATTTAAAGCAATTTCTCCCATAGATAAATTTTCTTCATAATAATAAGAAAATATTTCTTGCTCTCTATTCGTTAATAACTCTTTATATATGGAAAATAAATTATTAAAATAAACTACTTTATCCATTATTCAATCATTCCCTTAAAAAGACCATAAATGTAAGATTCAATATCAAAGGCTTGTAAATCTTCCATTTTTTCTCCTAAGCCAATAAATTTAACAGGAATCCCTACACTTTCTTTAATTGCAAGAACAATACCACCTTTAGCCGTTCCATCTAATTTTGTAAGAACAATACCAGTAATATTTGTAATTTCTTGGAAAGATTTAGCTTGTAAAATTCCATTTTGTCCTGTAGTCGCATCAATCACAAGTAAAGTTTCATGTGGAGCACCTGGAACGATTCTTTCGATTACTCGATTCATTTTTTCAAGCTCTTTCATTAAATTAACTTTATTTTGAAGACGTCCAGCAGTATCAATAAAGATAATATCAGCCTGATTTTCACGTGCTTTTTCTAAACCTTCAAAAATAACGCCTGATGGATCAGCATTTTCCTGTCCATAAAACATTGCCCCTGTTTTATTTGCCCAATCCTCTAATTGTTTTACTGCACCAGCTCTAAAAGTATCACCAGCAATAAGAAAAACTTTTTTTCCTTCTAAAATATATTTATGAGAAAGTTTCGCGATTGTAGTTGTTTTTCCTACACCATTTACTCCTACCATTAAAATGACAGTAGGTCCTTCCTTAGCAAGATGAATTTTATCAGATAAAGATTCATTATTTACATAAATAATAAATAATTCATCCACAATAACTTCATTCAAATAAGAAGTATCAGTAATATTTTCCTTTTTAACACGTTCTCTTAATCGTTCTAAAAAAGAAAAAACAGTATTTACACCTATATCCGCCATAATTAAAATATTTTCAAGTTCTTCAAAATATTCTTCATTTACTTTTGTATACTTAATTCCTAAAAGATTTAATTTAGAAACAAAATCTTCTCTTGTTTTTGACAACCCTTTTTCATAAGTTAGAAGAGTATCTTTTTCTTCTAAAATTTCTTCTTTTTTCTTAACTAAATTTTTAAATTTATCAAATAAGCCCATAACAATCCTCCGAAATAAATTGATTTTCATAATTTTTATATTTTTCTGTTAAATAATTCATAACCATTAAAGTAAAAGAATTTACTTCTTTACTACAATGATATTCTGCAAAAACTTCTGCGATAAACTCTTGTGGAGAAGTCGCTCCATAAATAGATAAATTTTCCTCTATTTTCTCTGGAGTAATTTCATTAGTAGAACAAAAAAGAAAAAACTCTTCACTTTGAGAAATACCAAGAACATCATCTAAAATATGACCAAATTCATGATATACTTGTCCACGAATATTTCGAGTATTTTTTGCAAGATGATTATTAGAAGAAAAATCAAAAGAAGTTTGTGTTATCTTTTTTAAAGAGTCCCCCATCAAAATACCTACAAAACCAATTTCATTTGTAATTTTATTTTTACTAACAATCCTTTGAAATAATCCTTGAAATATAGGAATTTTTAAATAAGAAATATTTTTTCCCATTTGCCTTCCTAAGAAAAAACGTCTTTGATTAAATTCTCTTTCAATATCTTCGTGAAAACCAATCGCCGTAAGAGAAGAATAAAGCTTAGGATATATTTGGAAAATTTCTTTTAAAGTACTCAAAATTTCCGAATGTACAGAAAAAGAAAGACCATCAAAATTCATAAAAAAATTCATATTTTTCCTTTCTAATAACGACAAGTATCTTCTGGTACAAAACTTGCAAATTCTACATATCCTCCACTTGTATTTGCAATTTGTTTTTTATAAACCAAAATACTTTTTGTCGTATCACATAAATCTTTTTTATTTTCAAATAAGCCAGATTCAACAAGCTCTAAAACACTTACTTCACGGTAACAATGATTTTTTAAAGATACATTAGGATTTTTAGGATCAAAAGTAACAGGACATTTATCAAAATAATACTTTTTAGATTCCATATAAGTTATTGCAGTATCTCCTAAATTTTTCACTTGCTCATCTAAAAGTTGTTGCTGAGATTCATGAATAATTCCAAAAACACTTGTTCCTGCTACAGTCATTAAAATAGCTAAAATAACAATTACAGCTAAAATCTCAACTAAAGTAAATCCTTTTTTATTCATAGAATCATCACCTCATTAAGTATAGCATTAAAACTAGACAAAAGTAAATATTTGTATTATAATTTGAAAAGCGAAACAACTTATAATTTTTATTTTTGAAAGGAGAATTTATGCAAAAAATAGAAGAAACCACGTCTATCGTTGCTTTAGGTGGGCTTGGTGAAGTTGGAAAAAATATGTATGTCGTAAAACATAAAGAAGAACTAATTGTAATTGATGCTGGTGTTATGTTTCCAGAAGAAAGTTTAATGGGAATTGATTATGTAATTCAAGATGTAAGTTATTTAAAAGAAAACGAAAATTTCATTAAAGCACTTATTATTACTCATGGCCATGAAGATCATATTGGCGGTATTTCCTTTTTATTACAAAATGTAAAAATACCTACCATTTATGCTCCTGGGATTGCCACAAGCTTAATAAAAAATAAATTAGAAGATAATCATTTAAATTATCAAAATTTAGAAACAATCAATAAAGATAGCCATTTAAAATTTAAATATTTTGATATTGAGTTTATCACTACAACTCACTCCATACCGGATAGTTTCGCTGTTGTAATAAGAACTCCAAATGGTATTATATTTGAAACAGGAGATTTTAAATTTGACTTAACTCCAATAGGACCCATGGCAGATTTACACAAAATTGCAAAAATTGGGGAAGAAGGAGTAAAACTACTTTTATCAGATAGTACAAATGCTTTATCAGAAGGTTTTTCAAAATCAGAATCCTGCGTTGATGAAACATTAAATGATATTATCTCTAGACATTATGGAAGAGTTATTTTAGCTACATTCGCTTCTAATATTTATCGTATTAAACACATTGTAGAAACTTGTAAAAAAAACAATCGGCAAATATTAACCTTCGGTAGAAGTATGAAAACAAGTATTGAGATTGCACTAGAAAATGGTCTTATTAAAGATAATAGTATTTTTATAGACGAAAATAAAGCAAAAAACTTAAAAAGAAATCAAGTATGCATTTTGTGTACAGGAAGTCAAGGGGAGCCTCTTGCCGCTTTATCAAGAATTGCAAATGGTACTCATAAACAAATTACTCTACTTCCAGATGATTTAGTAGTTTTCTCATCAAAGCCTATTCCAGGAAATGCTGCTAGTGTTGGAAAGATTATTAACAAGTTATATTTAAAAGGTGTAAAAGTATTTACAAATGAAGAATTTTCAGACATTCACACATCAGGTCATGCAAAAGAAGAAGAACTAAAACTTATGCTACGTCTAGTAAAACCACAATACTTTATGCCAATGCACGGAGAATATAGAATGTTAATGGCACACAAAGAACTTGCAAAAGATTGTGGTATTCCACAAGACAATATTTTTATTTGTAAAAATGGAGACACAATTGAACTAACAAAAGATGGAGTAAAAAAAGGTATACCAGTAAATGCTGGAGATGTTTATGTAGATGGTTCAAGAATTGGCGATGTTGGTTCTTCCATATTAAAAGAAAGAAAAATTATGAGCCATGATGGTATTTTAATGACAATTATCAATGTAAATCCCCTAAAAAAACAACTTCTTATTAAACCAAACGTTACAACAAGAGGTTTTATCATGGTAAATGAAAATGCTGATTTAATTGAAAAAATAGAAAAAAAAGTAACTTATATTGTAAGAGAAAGTTTCAGTAAAGGAAATTATAGTTATACAGATTTAAAAAATCAAATTATTTTAGATTTATCACCATACATAAGTGCTCTAACAGGAAGACATCCTATGATTTTACCCATTATTATGGAAGTAAGACAAAGTGATTAAGCTTTGTCTTTTTCTATTATAAAAAAGCACAAAAAAAAGACTAATTTTTTAAATTAGTACTTTTACTCCCAATAACTAGTATAATTTCCTTCTTGTAGATAATATTCATCCATAAAAATAACATAAGTAAGTTTATTACTTCGAACTAATTCTTGATAAGAATAAGGATGCATCACTACTCCATCCCAATAAGTAGTAGATTCTGCGACATAAACAATTCCATCATGAATTCCACCAACCATAGCAATATGTCCATCCGTCGCGATAATGTCCCCTGCTTTTAATTTACCACTCGTAAGCATTTCCATTGTAATTGGTTCATGACGACCTAAATCACTTAAATCATCATCAGTCCAAAGATTATCTCCTGCTCCTGTATCTTTAGGGTCATAGCCTCCATTAAACATTGCCCAAGTAATAAACCCACTACAATCAAGCCCATTCGGATAACGAACACCAGGAATAAAACCAGCTTCATCTTGCCAATTAGTAAGAGGACATCCCCAAGTCGCAGGCCCATACCTTGTTTTTACTAATTCTTTATATTTATAAGGATGTAAATAAAGTCCCTTATGATAAAAACGTCCTTCTCCATCTACATAATTTCCACCAGTATTATTATGAAGTCTTCCATTTTCAAAAAAGTAACTTATTTTATATGGAAATTCTAACGTTAAAAATCGCAAAGCAGCAACAACACCAGCTCGTGTTTGATATCCTGCTTTAGAAATACGATAAGATAACAACTCATCTAAAAATTTATTGTCCTCTTCACTATACATACCACACTTCAAAAAATCTTTTTTATTCGTTACTTTAGGTAAATGAATAAGATCTGTAACTACTACTTTAATAGATTTTGTAACAGAACCAACAGTCACTAAAACTTGTGTATTACCAGAAGAAACACCTTCTAAAATATTATCACTCACTCGAACAATATTTTCATTCTCACTAAAAAAATGACTTTCTAAATTGGGATTACCAAGCTTTTCTAAAGATAAATCAATTTGTCTTTTCTCACCAATTACCAAATATAAAAAATCTTCTGACATAGAAAAATCTAAAATCTCATTTATATTAGGGTTAATAGAAAATTTATAAGAATTCCATTTAGTTTGTACCATAATTTCATCCTCACGATTTAATACAGGTACACTACACTCTTGGTTTATAATAGGATATTCTACATTCTGATAACTACAACTTCCACTTTTATTAGAAGTTTTAATATGTGTAATAATCATTTCATTCAAAACTTCATAAGAAACATTTACAATTCGAATAGGAAAATAACACCAAAAGAAAATACTAAAACCAATAATTAAAAGAAAAGTACTACTTAAAAAGAACCAAAAAAACTTTTTTTTCATGAACACACCACTTACTAAATATAGAATATCACAAAATCATCCGAAAAAAAAGAACATTCTTATTGTAATTGAAATGGATTATTTTGAGTACCACTTCCGCCTATAATTTTAACAGAAGAAGACAAATAAAAAGTGGGATAAATATTTAAAAGATGTGCTGCGGTACTTCCATAACTCATGTTTCCTTCATTATCTAAATAAAACGCATCATTTGCATAAACATCACCAGCCCGTGGAGTAATACTCCATTGCTTATTACTATGATGTAACCAATCATTACTAAAACAATCACTAAAATTGCTCCAACTGGCCATTTTTTTGTCTAAACAACTATCAATACTAGTTGCAAAACCATAATCGCTTGGATACAAGAGTCCGATTTTACCTAACCAAGTAGTACTTCTTGAAACAGTATCTGTACAAAATGTTCCACTAGTACATATTTTACCAGTCACATCTCCTCTTTCTAATTCATAAAACTTTGAAGACGTAATATTATCCCAATAAACTGTCCCATTAGAACCAACATTCCAAACGGCATTAGAAATCATTGATTTAGAAGATTCTTGAAGACCTATATTCGTAAAATCACAATTTTTAGTAGTTTCTCTTGTACCACCATAGCAAGAACCAGACAAAGAATTCCAATATAAACTACCACCAATACTTTCATTTTCATAACCAGAATTCAATAATTTCATAATATCCGCATGATTCCACGAATTAACACCATATCCTCCGTTTTCTAAAGAGGATGAAGAATCATAAGAAAATTCTCCAATTGACTCATTACGAACTAACTTTAATTTAGATTCAAAATTACCAAAACCATCATCAATAGAATTCATAACTCCAATAATTCTCCATAATTCATTATTAAAATTTACATAATTATTAGGATTTGCTCCAACGTAACGAAGATTATAATCACTTGTATTATCATTTTTTAAATACTCACTAGAATATTCTAATAAATATTCTTTATTTTGTTGTACTATCGTTTTATTAAAATATAAACTACATTTTACTACACTAGCATTTGTTTTTTGATAGTTTGTATAATTTACTAAAGCTGACCAATTTTTGTTGTCCCATGTTACTGTTACTCCATTATTACAACTTGATTTACTTGATAGGGTGTATCCACTACTCATTGTTGGTGGATTTTTTGTTACCACATCATCTACATAATATACAAAAGAAAGATCTCCTGGACTCTCGATATTTCCTTTTAAAATATTAAAGTTTTCTTTTACTTCAAATAAAGCAAACGATTGATAAAAAAATACTCCTCCTATTAGTAAAATACACAAGATTGTAAACACAATTATCTTTGTTCTTTTTTGATTTTTTTCTTTAAATTTTTCTAGTTTCATATTTTTTATCCCTCTACTTTAATTATATAAAATTATTATTTTGATTTCAAATAAAATATATTATCACTTTAAAAAAAGAATTCCCTACAAGAAACTCTTAATTTACTAATTTATCTAAATCAACATCACTTCGTTCATGTTTAATTTCTTCCCAACTTTCTGTTCTTTTAAATAAGCAGATAATATTGATTGGAATCCATGTAGCAATAAACAAAGTAAAGAATAAAATACCAGAAAAAATATTTTTAGGATTTTTATGATTATATTTAACTACAAAAATATTAAGTGCAACATTTGCGATATAAAAAAGTATAAAAAACACAATTCCAGAAGCATACAAATAAGAGAAGAAATCAAATAATTCAACACCTAAAAGATTAAAAATAATTAAAACAACAGATAAGAAAAATCCTAATACAACAATGATAGGTGCAACATAAAACATACACATATCAAAACAAGCAATATTTCCAGTTTGAAAGAAATTTTTTAACAATTTCCAACCATATAATTTTAAGCAATGTAACGTTCCACTTGTCCAACGTTTTCTCTGTTTCCAACTAGCCCAAAAACTTTGTGGATGTTCATCATAAGTTATTGCATCTTCAACAAAAGCAACTTGAATTCCTTTTAAAGCGCATTGTCCAGTAAATTCAGAATCTTCTGTTAAAGTATAAGTATGGAACCCATCCTTCACAATTTCTTTTTTTATCATAAACCCTGTTCCATTGATCGCAGCAGAACCAGAGAAATTCATTCTTGCTCGATTAAAGAAGAAATTTTGAATAAAATAAAATAATGTATAAGAACCTGTTAACCAATTATCGCTCATATTTTTTGCATCTCTAAAACATTGAGCCACTTCTACTCCTTCACATAAAGCATCATTCATTCTCGCTAAAAAATCAGGATGAACTAAATTATCTGCATCAAAAATAACATATGCATCTAAATCATCACGTTTTTTTAAAAATTGAAATGTATAAGAAAGTGCATCTGCTTTTACTTTAACAGGAACAGTACAATCAATAACAGTCGCTCCTTCTTTTAGTGCTGCTCCTTTTGTATCATCAGTACAATTATTAGGAACTACAAAAATTTCATATAGTTTTTCAGGATAACGTTGTTTTTTTAAACTTTTAATTAAAGCACCAATAACTTGTTCTTCATTTCTACAAGCAATAATAATCCCAAATTTATGTTTAGGTTTATGACGTCCAAACATACTTTTATGATAATTTTTAAATCCAAACAAACCAGTAATTGCAAAATACATACTGTAAATAAAGGAAAACGCAAATAAAATATAATAAATTGTTACTATTACACTTGCCATTTTTCAATTCACCCTTTCTAATACAGTTTTATAATAAATTTATTTAAAATAAAGTTCTTATAACATATAAGAAGATAATTAAATTATAGTATAAATTAAAATAAAATGCAACTTACAATTCTGTCACCAAAAAAAGTCTCAAAAAGAAACTTTTAAAAGGTAATCCCACTCCAAGATTCATGCGTTGGTTTATTTGCAAAACATCCAGCAAACATATACTCGACATTCGCTTCATTCGCATAAATAAATTTATCCCCATAAATAATAGTATTTAAAACTCTACATCCATAAAACATCAAACTCATATTAGTTACGTTACTTGTATCAAAATTACTTACATTTAATGCAGTTAATCTATTACATTCATAAAACATAGAACGCATATCAGTTACTTTTGCAGTATTAAAATTACTTAAGTCTAATGAGGTTAAACTGCTACAGCCACTAAACATATGACTCATATCGGATACTTTTTCAGTATTAAAATTACTTAAGTCTAATGTAGTTAAACTGTTACAGCCTGAAAACATTCGATGCATATTGGTTACATTACTTGTATCAAAATTAGTCACATCTAAAGTTGTTAAACTGCTACAATCTTTAAACATCCAAAGCATATCGGTTACATTACTTGTATTAAAATAACTAATATCTAATCTAATTAAACTGCTACTTCCAGAAAACATTTGATTCATATTTGTTACATTACTTGTATTGAAATTACTTAAATCTAATGAAGTTAGACTGCTACAGCCAACAAACATAGAAGTCATATCTATTACATTAGAAGTATTGAAATTACTTAAGTCCAATGTTGTTAGACTGCTACACTTCCAAAATGTTTGCAACATGCTTGTTACACTACTTGTATTAAAACTATTCAAATCTAAAGTTGTTAAGTTGCTACAGTCTGAAAACATACTACTCATACTAGTTACATTACTTGTATCAAAATTAGTCACATCTAAAGTTGTTAAGCTGCTACATTTACGAAACATACTACCCATATTAGTTACATTACTTGTATTTAAAGTACTCAAATCTAAAGTTATTAAGCTGCTACATCCAGAAAACATATTACTCATATTTGTAACGTTTGTTGTATTAAGTGGACTTAAATCTAATGAAGTTAAACTACTACAACCTTCAAACATAGAATACATATTTGTTACATTATTTGTATTAAAATTACTTAAATCTAAAGAAGTTAAATTACTACATCCATAAAACATACGCCCCATATTTGTGACATTACTTGAATCTAAATATCTCATACCTTCAATAGATTCTAATTTTTGGAAATTATAAAATAAATAATATCCACTACTTAAATATAACTTTTCATTACTTTGTAAATAGGCGGTATATGAAGTCTCATCGGTTTCGTTTTCTTTTAGATTCTCTACTATATAACTCATGACACTTTTATCTTGTGTACTCGATTCATCAAAACTTGCTATAGCATCTATAATAGGTTTTAACTCATCTTGAAAAACTAATCGAGTAATATTTTCTTTGTATCCCCACATACTTTCTTTATCATCATAACCAATAGTTCTTAGAGTTCCACTTGCAAGTGGAGCTTCATCAATATAACTTGTTGTAATGGTTACTTTACTTTTAAATACACTATTCATGATTGTTTCATCGGCTGGGGTATTTTTATCTAGCCATAGTCTTAATGTAAAGTTTTTCGTTTCATTTGCATTTAGAAAATTCTTCTTTAATTTATATGCTGTACTTGCATTCTCTAAAGTCTTTTCTACTACTGGATTACTTGTCAATAAATTTGGATTTTCTTCATCTAACATTGTTTTGATATAATTATGTTCATTCATGGTACTTTCATTTAATACTTCTAAGTTAATTTGATAGGCAGCTAAATCATTACATGTATTTGTGATAGTAAACTCATATGGTGTTAGAGATGCTCCTACACTATCTTCTATTGGATAAGCCTTTCCTATTTGAATGGGATTTGCGTCCGTAAACTCTACTTTAAAACATCCAATAGTTAAACTATTTTCTCCAGTTTGTACATGTGTTACTTGCCAAACTGCATAAGAGACTCCTACTACACAAAAAATTCCTATTAGTATTCCTACTACCAATAATTCTTTTTTCTTTTTCATCAAAATCACCTTATATTTCTATAAGATAATTGTACCAATATACCCCCCCCCTAAGTCAATTTACATTTCCTTGACAAAATGTGAACTTTAGTTTTTAAAACACATTTTATTAAATATCATAAATCTGTGTTAGAAAATAAATTGATAAGGGAATACCCAATAAAAAATAAAATTAACACAGCAAATAAATTATTTTGATTGATAAAATCAATAATCTTTAAAAGTAAAGAAAATATAGAAGAAAATAAAAAGCCTATAATACAAATCCAAGTCATATGCTTGTGTTTTTGAAAAGCATAATTAACAAATTTAATCATCAAAAAAACACCAATAATCAAACCAATTCCAAACAAAATAGTAGGTATAATATTTTGAAAAGGATTTGAAAATAAAGAAAGAACATATTCATAACTTCCAAGCATCATATAAGTTGCAGTTCCACTAATACCAGGTAAAACCATTGTAAATGCATCAATCATTCCTAAAAAAAGAACAAAAGAATAACTAAAAAATGATTCATCAAAAACAAATTTTGGAAAACAAAGAAAACGTTCTAAAAAAAGAAAGAAAAGTAAAATACCTAAAATAAAAAGAAAATCTTTATAAGATATTTTTTCCTTTTTTACAATATCAGGAACCGTTCCAAGAATAAGACCTATAAAAAGAGCTACAGTAAAAACATAATAGGTATTTAAAAAATGTAGGAGAATACCACTTCCAAATAAAACAGAAACCAAAACTCCAACACCAAGAGGAAATAAAAAGAAAAATGCTTCTTTTTTTCTTTGCCACAAATTTTCAAGTAAAAAAAGAGCTTTTTCATATACTCCCATACTAATTGCTAGCAAAGAACCTGAGACTCCTGGAATTACCTTTCCAAAGCCAATCACAATTCCTTTTAAAAAAAGAATAAGAGTTTGCAATATAATCACCTACTCTTATTCTATTAAAAAATATAATATTTATTCTTTCTTGTCATCTAATTTAGGTTTTGGTAAAGCTTCTTTTCTAGATAAATTAAGTCTTCCACGCGCATCATATCCTAAACTTTTAACAACAATTTCATCGCCTACTTTTACAATATCACTTGGCTTATTTACTCTTTCATGAGCAAGTTGAGAAACATGAACAAGCCCTTCACAATTTGGCCATAATTCTACAAAACAACCAAAATCTTCCACTTTTGTAACACGACCTGTATAGATTTTTCCTTCCAAAACTTCTCTTACAACATTTAAAATCATTTCTTTTGTAGTATCAATAATATCTTGATTCGTATGATAAATAATTACTCTACCATCATCTTCTAAATCCACTTTAACAGCATCTTTATCATTGACCGTTTTAACATGAGAAGCATCCAAAATAATTTTAGTAATCATTTCTCCTCCACGGCCAATAACATCCTTAATTTTTTCAGGGTTAATAGTAAATGTAGCAATCTTTGGAGCATAAGGACTTAACTCTTTACGAGGTTCTTTAATACAATCTTCCATCACATCTAAAATTTCAAGCCTTGCTTTTTTTGCTTGAGCCAAAGCCTCTTTTAAAATATTTTTCGTAACTCCTTTAATTTTAATGTCCATTTGTAACGCAGTAATACCATCTCTCGTTCCAGCAACTTTAAAATCCATATCTCCCATATGATCTTCAAGACCTTGAATATCCGTTAAAATAGTATATTTGTCACTTGTTTTTGAAGTAATTAAACCCATAGCGATTCCAGCTACTGGTGCTTTAATAGGAACTCCAGCTGCCATTAAAGAAAGACAACCTGCACAAATAGTAGCTTGACTAGAAGAACCATTACTTTCTAAAATCTCAGATACTACACGAATAGTATAAGGAAATTCTTCTTCAGAAGGAATAACAGCTAATAAAGCCCGTTCTCCTAAAGCACCATGACCAATTTCCCTTCTTCCAGGTGAACCATATCTTCCTACTTCGCCTACGGAAAAAGCAGGAAAATTATAGTGGAGCATAAAACGCTTTGCATCTTCAATTCCAAGTCCATCTAAAATCTGATGTTCTCCAATAGCGCCTAAAGTAGTGGTAGAAAGACTTTGTGTTTGCCCTCTTGTAAATACTGCAGAACCATGACATCTTGGAAGTAAATCCACACATGCATCTAATGGACGAATTTCATCCATCTTTCTACCATCAGGACGTATATGTTTTTCAGTAATTAAATTTCTTACTACATCAGCTTCTAAATTATTTAATATTTTATTCACTTGTTTTAATTTATCATTTAAAGATTCATCTTCCAAATACATATTGGTAAAATAACCAATTGTCTCTTGCTTTACTTCATCCACTTTTTGATAAGACTCTAATTTATCTTTAATTTGAATTGCCTCTAACATCTTATCATGAGCATAAGTATTCACTAAAGAAATTAAATCTGTATCTAACTCTGCTTTATCAAGTTCTACTTTTGAAACACCTATAGAAGAAATTATTTCTTCTTGAAATTCACAAAGCGTTTTAATTGCCTCATGTCCAAATAAAATTGCATCTAACATTTCCTTTTCTGAACACATAGAAGCTCCAGCCTCAACCATACATATCGCATTTTTTGTCCCTGCTACAGTCAAATTTATTTTACTTTGTTCAAGTTCTTCTACAGTAGGATTGATAATAAAGTTTTTCCCAATTTTTCCAACGACAACACCACATACAGGTCCATCAAAAGGAATTTCTGAAATACAAAGAGCCAATGAAGAACCAAACAAAGCACTCATAACTGGCGAATTATCTTGGTCAACTGACAACACAGTATTGATTACTTGAATTTCATTACGTAAATTCTCATCAAACATCGGTCTTAGTGGTCTATCAATAATACGAGCTGCTAAAGTAGCTTCATCAGTAGGTCGCCCTTCTCTTTTAATAAATCCTCCTGGAATTTTTCCAACTGAATATAATTTTTCTTGATATAAAACTTGTAAAGGAAAAAAATCTTGACTAACAGGAGTTTTCCCCATAACAACTGCACTTAAAACAACTGTATCATTAAAACGAACTAACACAGAAGCATTTGCTTGCTTAGCAAGCCAACCAGTCTCAACAACAATTTTTCTTCCAAAAAAATCTAATGTAAATTCTTTTTTCATTTTAAAACTTCCTTTCTATAAAAGAAAAAAAGACACCAAAAAGTAAAGTGCCTATTTTCTTAAATTTAATTTTTTAATTAGTTCACGATAAGCTACAACATCAGTATTCTTTAAATAACTTAAAAGTTTTTTTCTTTTACCAACCATCTTTTGTAGTCCACGTTTTGAATGGAAATCATGAATATGAATTTTAAAATGTTCTGTTAATGTGTTAATTTCTTCAGTAAGAAGTGCAATTTGTACTTCTACAGAACCAACATCATTTTGACTTTTTTGAAATTCTTTAATAATTTCCGCTTTTCTTATTTTAGACATAGCCATAAGAAATTCCTCCTTCTTTTCATCAATCGGTTTAACCAAAGTAATAGATGAGGAATCTAAAAACTTCAGAAAAACTTCTTACAAAAACTAGTATAATATAACTTGTTTAAAAAAGCAAATAAATTTTAAAAAATTAGTGTAGATTTTAGTTGATGAATTTTATTTTTTAAAGCAAAATAATCAGGAACAACTACCGCATCTTCTTCAACACCTACTACAATAGAATCATATTTTTTAAAATTCAAAACACATACTCGGTCATACCCTAGTACAGCAACATCAGCGATATCATCTAAAGTAATATTATATTTTTCATAAAAATCATCTGCAAAATTCACATTTTTAACAAATATTTCTTTGCCAACATAAATTTTTTGACAATATTTCTTTTTATTTCTTCGATAACTTATATGAGCACCAGTAATTAAAGGAATAGATAAACGAAATTGTTTTTCTAAAAAATCCAAATTATTTAAAATAGAATATTCTAGTGATTTAGAAGATTTTCCAACTATATATTGAACTTTCAATTGTTTTTTCATTTTCTCACCTCAATGAGACACTATTCTAAAGGAAAAAAAAAGAATTGTCAAATTAACGTAAAGAAGATAATACAGAACTAATAAGATCAATGTTATCAATCGCGTCACTTAACTTATCTGTAGCTCTTTCATGATATAGTTCTTTCATTTTAGATTGGAATTCTTTATAAAGATCTGGATTACGATTTAAATATTTAATCCAATAAGAATTTTCTTTTAAATATTGATACATTTTAGGCGTATCTAAGATTTTTTTTTGTAAAAAAAGTTCCATATCTAATCCTCAAAAAAATGATTGATAGGCCTTGGAACTTTTGGAATAGATGCAGTTAAAGGAGAAGTTGTTTCTGTTTTTCCAGTAAGTTCACTCACTAAATTTAACGCTTTCTGAGCTGTTTTAATATGTTCTTGAATAGAATTCATATCAATATTTTGAAGTTTTTTTGTAATTGTCTGCGTAGCTTCATTAACACTCATAGAAGAATTAGAAGAAGAAAGATAACTTGACCAAGCGGAAGGTTCTTCTCCATATATATCATAAATTTCATAAAACTTTTGCCACGACATATCTCCATTTTTAATATAGCTTACTAGTTCTGGATGCAATCTTGCAAAATTTTTAAATTCTTCTTTTTTATTCATGAAAAAATCACCTAATAAAATGTATGTTAAGAGAAAGTTTTTAGAATAAAACATAAAATTTTTTAAAACAAAAAAGAAAAGAAAAGAAAAGAAAAGAAACTACGATTTTAAATACTTATGAAAATTTAATTGACTCTCCACGGATTATCCCAGGTTCCACTTCCAAATTTTAGACTATTTGCACGTAGATTTATAACTGGACGCACACCATGAGTATTGATTACATTACTGTTGCTATAAGCACTACCAGACGAATTCACGGTCCCTAAAATTGGATAAGTTCCATTATAAATACGTGGTGACATAGTCCAATAAGAATTTCCTGAGTATAAATAATATTTATTATTACTATTATTCCCTCCTGCTATATAGACCTCATCAGAATTTATAAGTCCTATTGGATATTTTAAATTGCCATTACCTACGACTTCATCACTTACTGTAAATCGGTCATTTTGTTCTTTACAAGTTAGAGATATTTTATTATTAGCATACCATTTATAGGCTGTTTTCTCTGACCCATAACCAAGTTGATTAAATTCACTTGTACTACCATTATACAAATTACGACTATTACAATAATAGGCATCCGCAAGGTATTTTTCATATTCAGTATCTTTAAAATGATTCTCATACCATGTATCTAAATATGCTTTTATTGTACTATCGTTAGTATTTGTCTGTGCTTTCTCTATTGACGTCGTTCCATAAGTAACGTATTTATAATAAATAGTATTGAAATTTTCGGTACCACTTAAAGAAATCCTTGTTACATGACTAAGTCTTTGACATGTTCCTGTACTACTTGCACTTCTACAAGTATATAATCCTACTACATCTTCTGTTAAGTTACTTCCAAGTACTCCTTTAACCTTTCCAGATAATCTAAATTTATCACTTGTCTTATCATAAATATATTCTGTTCCATAATACCAAATTTCTGTTTTAGAATGATTGCTAGAAGTAGATTCTGTACTTGCTTCTACCACTCCATCTCTGTTTCCATACATATATCCTATTCCAGCATTGTCATAGTCAATGTAAGAATTTGTAGATTCATCTACATTATCCTTCTTCCAATATAAATTGTATTTGCTTGTTCCTATCTCTTTATATTTTGTAACAGAATCATTATAGTCATTTGATAATACTTCTTCTTTGTTTTCTAAAGAGTCAATGACACTCGCGTCTCCTGCATATATCATTCTTATTGACCCATCTCCATTAAGTCTTAGAATTCGCCAGTAGTATCCCAAAAACTTCACGTAGTTGTTATTTACAACTCCTCTGTAATAATAACTTGTTCCATAATCATCTGGTGCACTACAAACATATCCTTCCATATTTTCTACTTTATTTACACTTATAATTCCATCTTCATTTACAGTTGGACATTTCCCAGTTGTATCCACACTAGCTATAACCTGACAATTCATACTATCTTCACCATATTTATTTACACACTTTTTATAATCAGATGCCTCTTCAAAATATAAAGTACATTTGGTTCTTCCATTGGTTTCTCGTTTATAATTAGAGTAATTTATGATGGCAGTCCAATTCTCATCATCAAAAGAAATCGTAACTCCATTAGTACAACTTGATTTGTTTGATAAAGTATATCCACTATCCTTATTTGGCATCTTGGTAGTTACTACATCATCGACATAATAAGCAAAGTATAAATCTCCTGGACTTTCGACAT
>CANSRG010000023.1 GCA_947649355.1 uncultured Mycoplasmatota bacterium
TATAGTATGTTATCAAACACTCTCTATAATACAAGTTTAACATAAAAAACGCTTTTTTACTATTATTTAATTGTAAACAAAACATTTTCTATTCTTACTTTTATTCTACCATAACCCCCCCCCTAAAAGTCAAGAAAAAAGCAAAAAAAAAAATCCAAAAAATGGATTTTTAAATTAAGCTCTTTCTTTAACTTTATATTCTTTACGCATTTTCTTAATAAAGTTAAGTTTTGAACGACGTACCATACCTTTTTTCACAACTACAATTTTATCAATCGTTGGTGCATTTAAAGGGAAAATACGAACCACTCCAACTCCACCAGATTTTTTACGTACAGAAATAGTTTCTGAAACACTTCCACCTTTTTTAGCGATAACAATGCCTTCAAAAGCTTGGATACGTTCTTTTTTACCTTCTTTAACCCAAACATCTACTCTAACAGTATCCCCAACACGAATTTCAGGAATATCATTACGAACATGTTTTGCGTTAATTTTGTCAACTAAATTAGCCATACACTCAAATCCTTTCTAAAATATATTACATATTATCATAAAATATTTTTCAGCGGATAATACATCGCTTTTAAAAAAGCAAATTGATTATATCATATACAAATAAGAAATACAAGTTAATCTTTTAAAACTTGATATGCCAAGACTAAATCCTCCAAACTTTTTTGAGCATTTGCAGGAGATGTACTTGGTAAACAAATTGCTTCCCTTTTATAAATTGGATATAAATACTTTTGATAAATTTCATAAGCTTTCTTACCAGTAGTATAAATTTTTAATATTGATGCAGAAGAAAAAATAACATTTAAATCATTAGGAACAACATTTTTTATAGAAGCATCACTAGACCCTTCTATAACGCAAGAGGCACAAGTATCCCATAAAGCAATATGATGTCGGAGACAAAAATCCTTTTTATCAATAATTTCTTCTTGAAATACAATAGACAAAACCTTCCAAAAACGATTTTTAGGATGAGCATAATAAAATCCTACTTCTCTAGATTTTACACTTGGAATAGAACCTAATATCAAAATTTTAGAATTTTTATCATATACAGGAGCAAATTCATGTTCTACTCTTTTCATAATATACTCTTCAAAAAAGAACCTAAATGGTTCTATTTCTTTTTATTATCTTTCATAGATTCTTGTAAAACTGTTCCAAAAGTAGCGATTGAACTTAACTCAGCTGGCAAAATAATTTTAGTAGATTGTCCATCTGCAATTTTTGTTAAAGCTTCATAAGATTTCAATTGTAAAACAGAAGAATCAGCATTTGCCTCTCGTAAAAGTTTAATTCCCTCTGCTTCTGCATTCTTTATTTTAAGCATTGCTTCTGCTTCACCTTCTGCTCTTTTAATACGAGATTCTTTATCAGCCTCAGCTCTTAAAATAGCACTTTCTTTTTCTCCTTCTGCAATAAGGACAGAAGATTTTTTCTCTCCTTCTGCTTGTAAAATCTTCTCTCTTCTTTCTCTTTCTGCTCTCATTTGTTTTTCCATCGCATCTTGAATATCACGTGGTGGTAAAATATTTTTTACTTCTACCCGATTCACCTTAATTCCCCAAGGGTCTGTTGCTTCATCCAAAATAGAACGCATTTTTGTATTGATAATATCACGAGAAGTTAAAGTTTGATCAAGCTCTAACTCACCAATAATATTACGAAGTGTTGTAGCAGTTAATGATTCAATCGCACTAATAGGATATTCTACACCATATGTATACAATTTTGCATCAGTAATTTGAAAATACACTACTGTATCAATTTGCATAGTAACATTATCTTTTGTAATCACAGGTTGGGGATCAAAATCTCTTACCATTTCTTTTAATAAAACAACATTAGAAATACGATCAATAAAAGGAATTTTAAAATGAACTCCATTTCTCCAAATCGTATAATAAGAACCTAATCTTTCAATAACATATGCTTTAGATTGAGGAACAATCTTAATAGATGGTATAACAATAATACCAACTAAAATAAGTAAAATAATAAAAAATGGCATTATACTTCACTCTCCTTTTTTTTATTTACATTGCCTTTTTTACTAGTCGTAGTTGTTTTCTTTTTAGTAGTAGTTTTAGAACTAGTACTACTAGTTTTTTTCTTTGCTGTAGATGTAGACTTTTTCTTGGTAGTAGATTTTTTTTGTTTAGAAGAATCTTCTTTTTCTTCCTCTACTTTTTCTACAACAAGTTTTACCCCTTCAATGGCACAAGCCTTTACAATAGCGCCTTCTTTTATAGCCGTTGTTGCAATAGCACTCCAAAGTTTCCCGTCTACTTTTACTTCTCCAACAACATTTTTTGAAATTTTAGAAGTTACAACTCCTTCCATTCCAATAATACGTTCTAAATTAGTTTTCGTCTCTTTTTGAGCTAGCATCTTTGTAAGTATAGGTCTAGTTAATAAAAGTAAAAATATGCCTAAAACTACAAAAATCCCAAATTGAATGAAAAAGGAATCACAAAACAAAGAAACAAATAAACTTATAATTCCACTTGCAATAAACCAAACAGACACTAAATTAACAGTAGCAGCTTCAATCACAATAAGTAAAAGAACAACAATTAACCAAATAGCCCAATAATCCATAAAATTCACTTCCTTAAAACTATTATACTACAAATAAAAAGATATAGTATACAAAAATTTTATGATTTATTATAATCCCACTACCATTTCTAGATATAATTTTGACATTTCATTTTAAATATAAAATAGGATAAACCTGTAAAACGTAACTAATCGAATTTTAGATTATAAGTAGTAGAAAAAAGAATACTACTTCTAGTATTCTAAAAAAAATTTTTCACTCTTTTTAATATCCAACTTACTTTATTCATAAAACTATTTTTGTATTATATACTACTAAATATTTTTCTTATATCTATGCTTATTTCCATTTTCCAAAAATATTTTTTTGAAAAGGTAGAAATGTCTTTTCTTCTATCTCTTCATTTTTTAAAACTTTTCCTGGATTTGTTACAAGTAACTTAGTAATTTCTTCTTCGCTAATATATTTTTTTAAAATAAGTTTTACTTCATTTAATCTTTTATAATGAGAGTGCTTTATATGATGTACGTCACTACTAATAAAATCAACCATTTTATGTTTTAAAAGAAGTATTGCACATTCTTTTACTTTATCCCCATAAATACCTACAAAACTACCTAAATTCACTTGAAATAAAACACCTTGCTCTTTTAATGTAGTTGCAACATTTGGATTATCCCAAATCATTTTATAACGTTCAGGATGTGCTAAAATAGGTACTATATCATGCGATTGCAATTCAAAAACAACTTGAGATAAGCCTTGATATACATCAAATCTTGGAACTTCAAACAACATATATTTTGTTTGATGAAGTGTCGTTATATAACCTTTTTCTAAAAATTCTAATAAGCGATTTTCTGCAAAAACTTCATTTCCTAAATAAAGACGAATAGGTATATTTTCTTTTTCTACTTCTTTTTTCAATAATGAAAACAATTTCCATTTTTCTTCGTTGTTAGTATCATAACTTCCTAAAATAAAATGTGGAGTAAGCACAATATCTGTTACTCCATAATCTACGGCTTCCCTTATAAGAGATAAACTCTCTTCTATAGAATCTGCCCCATCATCTATCTGAAATAAAATATGACTATGTAAATCAATCATAAACTCACCTACTCATAATAACTATAATAATGATCTCTTCTAGTTGGCATTTTATTTACTATTACTCCAGCTAATTTATTACTAAATTTTTCTAAGCCTTTTTTTGTATTTAAAAGTTGTTCCATTTTAGTAGCTTTATAAGAAGATACAATGATTACCTTTTGAACAATATCTGCCATAATAATGGAATCAGCAAGTCCATTCACAGGAGGGCCATCATAAATTACCACATCAAAAGTTTTTTCTAAAATTTTTACTAAATTACGATTTTTTTCTGATGCTAAAATTTCACTTGGATTTGGAGGAACTAACCCTCTTGTTAAAACAAATAAATTCTTCACATTTGTTTTTTGAAAATATTTATTATCTTTTCGATCACTATTATCAATTAAAAGATTTGACAATCCTAAATGATTATTAAGTCCAAAAATAGTATGTTGTCTACCTCTTCGTAAATCACAATCAACGATTAAAACTTTATTCCCGGCTTGAGCAAAAGCGACACCAAGATTAGCACTTACAAAACTTTTTCCCTCTGAAGGTATTGAGCTTGTAACTAAAAAACTTTTTACTTCTTCATCAATAGAAGAAAATTGTAAATTAGTCCTTATAGTTTTAAATGCTTCACTTACATTTGATTTTGGTTTTTCATGCACTATGAGTTCGCTTTTCATGACTTACACCTCCTTTACTTGTAGAATCTGGAATGGAACCTAAAATAGGTAATCCCACTCTCTTCTCAACATCTTCTGCACTTTTAATTGAAGTATCAAAATAAAAAAGCACAAAAATATCTCCAAAAGAAAGTACTAAAGCTATAAGAATCGTAATGAGTAATTGCTTAAAAAAATTAATATTGTAAGCATTTTTAGCAAGCACAGCTTTATCTATCACACTAACATTTTGAATATTATAAATTTCCACAATTTCTTTACTAAATTCTTCAGCAATTTCATTTGCAATGTCCCGAGCCAATAAAGCATCTTCATTACTTACAGAAATACGAATTAACTCCGTGTTACTCTCAGAAGTAACAGTAACATTACTTGCCAAAGACTCTGGTGAAACAGAAAGAGATAGATTCTCTATAACTTGACTTAAAATTCTTCGACTCTTAATAATTTCTCGATAAGTAGGAACAAGTTTTTGGTTTAACGTGATATCACTTTGGGTAATACTTGAATCACTAGTTCCAACATTCGCCCCTGCTAATACAAGTGTTGTATATGATTGATACATTGGAGTTTTTAAAAAGACACCATATAAAACACTAATAACAATCGCACAAAAAGTCACAATAATCACAATATAAAATTTTCCTAAGAAAAAATTAAAAAATTCTTTAATATTTATTTCTTCCATAATCAACCCTCTTTTACTTCTATTAAATTATATCTTATCTAAAAACTAGTTTCAAGTGAAAAAAAGCATTTTATTTATTTTTCAAATAGATAACAAAAATGGATACTCTATACTTCCTTCACCAGAAAGAATTTGAACATCAGATTTTAAATAAAGAGCTGGAAAAACTTCTCCAGGACCACAAGCACTTTGATGACTAAGTCCACCATTTAATATCGTAAAGACTGCTAATGCAAAACGTGGAACAGAACAAGGTGTCATCGCGAGCAAATTACTATTAGGATGATACAACCAGTTATTGAATCGGCAACTTTCATTATTAGAGGAATGCCAATTATTCAATATATTAGAAAAACAATTATTTCGTATAACATCATTACCTCCAACAGCGTAGCCATAGTCAGAAGGAGATAAAATACCTATATATCCCAACCATTTAGTAGTTCTTTCTACCGAATCATTACAAATAGAACTAGGAGAACAATTTTTCCCAGTATTCTCGCTTCTTTCCAGTTCATAAAATCTTGATGTCAAAATTGCTCCATCAGACACTTGATTCCCATTGCTTCCTAATGGCCAAACTGCTTTTGAAAAAAGATTTTTAGAATCATTTAAAAGACCTATATTAGAAAAATCACAAACTGTTGTATTGTTACTTGTAACTTCAATACACTCATTATAACAACTTCCACTAGAACGATTCCAATAAAAACTTCCATTTACAGTTTCATTTTCATACCCTGGATTTAGAAGTTTCATAATTTTTGCTTGACTCCATTCATTAATACCAGCCCCATTGTTAAATTGAGATAAAGAATTATCCCAAGTATAATAACCAATAGATTCATTCCGAATAAGTTTCATTCTTGTTTCTTTATTTCCAGTACCATCATCTATATTATTAAAATTACCAACAATTCGCCATAACTCATTATTAAAAAGAACATAATTATTTGGATTAGAACCAATATATCTTAGATTTTTGTCAACTGTATCATCATAAGTTAATTCTCCTACTACCTCTTTTATTATTTCACTTTGATTTCCATACTTGTCTTCTACTTTTAAATATACTTCGCTTACTTTAGAAGAAACCAGATTAGAAATTGTTGTTGTCCCTACTCCATAAGTTATATTCTCTTTCATAAAAGAATGACTACTTTGCTTAGAAGCTACAAAATGAACACCATCTCTACTATAATAATAAGTTTCTATTCCTTGTTCTCCAAAAGATGCACTCGCATCAATAACTACTTCCGATAAAGTATCAGTAACACTCATACTAGCGATAGGCACTTCTTCTGCTACTTCATTTAAATAACTACTAATTACAGTTATTTTACTAAGTAATGTTTTACTCATATATTTTAAATCAGTTGGAGTATCAAAGGATAACCATAAACGAAAATTATAAGAAACACTTTCTAGTGCATTCAAGTATCCTGTTTTAAGTTTATAAGCTTTATTTGCCTCTGTTAATGTCTTCTCTACTTCTAAATGGTTTTCTAAATAATCCGTTTCTTCATTCAATCGCACTTTTAGAAAATCAAAATCTAACAATGTACTATCTTTTAAAACTTCTAAATTGATTTGATAACTTGCTTTATGATTACAAGTATTGGTAATTGTAAAAGTATAAGGAACTAACTTTTCTCCCTCCACATCTTCCATTGGATAAGCTTTTTCTAACAAAATAGGATTTTCTTCATTCATAAGTTTAACATTAAAACAACCAGTACTTATTTGATTTGTTCCTATTTGCTTAAGTGTTACTTGCCACACTGCATAGCTCATTCCTATAAAACAGATAATAATTAGAAAGAAAATAAAATACAAAAATTTAGACTTCATGAAAATCTCTCCTAATCTAAAATAATGATAACATAAAAGTTTAAAAAAATGCGATTTTATAATCATAAGTTTTAATTTTTCTTGTAAAATAAATGGAAAGTGATAAAATGAATGGAATGAAAGAAGGATTCTCATGAAAAAAATATATCAAATGAAAAAAAATGAAATTATAAAAACAACAAAAATCCTAAATAATTATTGGATTGATTTAACAAATCCAAATGATAGTGAAATAAAAAGTATGAGTAAAAGATTAGAAATTGAAGAAAGCGATATATTAAAAACATTAGATAAATCTGAACTACCTCATATGGAAACAGAAGAAAAATATGTTCTCTTTATCATTAACATTCCCTATATTAACAATGAAACCAAAAAGAAAAAATATCGTACCCATCCATTTGGTCTATTCTTATTAGAAAAAGGAATTTTAACTGTTTCATTAAAAGATCATGCTATAAAAAATGCTATTAAAAGCTATATTTCTAAAAATATCATAATGGAACATCAAAAAAGTTTTCCTATTTATTTAACAGGAAAAAGTACCGAATATTTTATGAAATGTTTAAATGAAATCCAAAAAGATATTTTAAAAATGGAAAAAACGTTAATTCATTCTACAAGTAATAATGATTTAGAAAGAATGTTAGAATTGAAAAAAAGTCTTTTATACTTTACAACATCTCTACAAGGAAATAAAACAATTCTAGAAAAAATAGAAAATATGGGAAATTTAACTCCTGAAGAATTAGATTTATTAAAAGACATTCAAATAGAAATAAGACAAGCAATTGAAATGACAAATATATATCGAGAAATATTAGAAAATACAATGGATACGTACAATTCTATTATTTCCAATAACTTAAATGATACGATGAAATTCTTAACATCTATCACTTTAGTAATATCTATTCCAACAATGATTTCTTCTTTTTTAGGAATGAATGTATTTTTTGGAGATTTTGGAACGAATCCAAACTCTTTTATTCTTGTGATATTATTAGCAATTTTAGTAACTATTATATTGATTATTATATTAAAAAAGAAAAATCTGCTTTAATGACTTTATTTTACTTCAAGACTTATTCTTATTACCTCAAAAAAAGACACTCCTTTTCAAATGTCTCACAATTCATATTTACTCTTAACACATTTATAAATATAACATGATTATATTGATTTTTATATACATTCATTTTCCTTATTTGTTTTTACCTAATTTAACATCTATTTAACACACATACACATTCAACGTGTTTAGTAAAAGAAAACATATCATAAACTTTAAAAAAAGTAATACAATAATTAGAAAGTAATAATTTTAAATCTCTTACTAAAGTAATTGGATTACAAGAAATGTAAACAATTTGTTCTATAGAATGTTCTAAAAAGAAAGAAACTACTGATTGATGTAATCCACTTCTTGGTGGATCTACTAAAACTTTTTTGGAAGAAAGAGGAATTTTTTTCAAAACTTCTTCTACTTTTCCAACATGAAAAGACACATTAGAAAGATTATTAAGACGAGCATTTTCTATAGCGCCTAATACTGCTTTTTGATTTAATTCAATACCTATAACGGATTTTACAGATAAAGCAAGTGGAATAGAAAAAAAGCCAACCCCACAATAAAGATCAAAAACAGTATCTTCTTTTTGAAAAAAAGATTTCACATCCATTAAAATTTTTTGTGAAATATATGGATTCACTTGAAAAAATGCATCGAATGGAACTTTATAAAATATATTATTGCGATTTTCAATAAAATAAGAGTTTCCATAAACTAATTTGCCATTTAAAAAAATTCCTTTAATAAGATGCTTTTCTAAAAGAGTTTTGTGAATCTTTACTTCATCTTTTGTATCAATACCTAAAATACATTCGCCCTTATCATTGACCCGAATAATAAGGCTCCCATTAGAAAAGAAAAACAAAGAAAAATCATCTAACAAACGAGATATAAATTGAGATAACAAAGCACATTTTAAAATAGGCACAAAACTATGACTTTTTTCCTCATAATATCCAAATTTACCATCACAGACATGAAGACTAACTTTGTTGCGATATTCTAAAACAGGACGACTAGGTTCAATAGAAAAAGAAGGAAGTAAAATTTTATTTTTTAAAAACAAATCTTTTAAAATTTCTTTTTTAAACTTCAAAGAATTTTCATAAGATACGATATCAAAAGTACATCCCCCACAAGAATTTGCATAAGGACAAAAACTTAAAACTCTAGCATCGCTTTTATCTAAAATTTTTAAAACTTTTCCAACTTTAAAATTTCTTTTACTTTTTAAAACAGAAATTTCTACTCTTTCACCAGGAAGTGCTCTTGGAAGAAAGAAGACTTCTTTATCTACATGAGTAAGTCCTCTTCCTTCATAATCAAACTTTTCAACTTTTACTTCCATTATTTTTTATTCACTTCCCAAGATTGTAAAACAAGCGGCATCAAAAAATCAATATCTTCTTCTTTTCTTATTTCTGCTTGATAATCGCCCATCCCTAAATGTCCTTTTGAAGAAACATCCATAGTATTATTATAAGTATCGATTAAAGTTCCTTTTTTCATATTAAGAAGAAGTTTTAATTTATTTTTATAAACAATCACATCACATATATTTCTTCTTCCTTTAAAAGAAATATATGTTTTTCCAATAACAATATCAATATTACCAATTTCTAAAATTCGTTCTTTTAAATATTCATATAATTCACGTAGAAAACTTGGGTAACCTAAAAAATGATCATCTTCTGTAAATACTTTTAGTTCTTGTGCAGAAAAAGAATCTTGAAAAACTTCTAACTCTTCTGTTTTAAGTTTACTAGTTTTCTTAATAAAATCTACTTCTACTAAATCGTCATCATAACGAGTTACCAAAACTAAATCAATTGGAATATTTTGAAAATCAGTTGCATTTCTTTGATATGCCGTATAACTAGGAGACACAAATATCACTCTTGTTTGACTCCAATCAAAATCTGTCTTTTGTAAATTTACTCCAAAAACAGCATTATATTTTAAAACAAATTCTGCTTTATTTTCTAGTAAAGCTTTTAAATAAGTAAAGCCTTGATCCATCAAACTGTGATTACGAATATTTTTAAATTCAATAATTCGAAAAGCGTTTAACTCTTTATCGAAAGCTAGAGTATCTATACGAAAATTCCCTACTGAAAACTCACTCGCGACAAAGTCATAATTCAAAATTTCTTTTAAATGAGTTTCAAAATAATTCTGTAATTCTTTTTCATTTGAAAACTCTTTTTGAATTAACTCTTTACTACCTTTAATTAACATAACATCAACTTCTTTCTAACTAATTATAACATATTTTTTGGAGCTAAATAATTCTTTGTTCGTTCTTTTAATTCTTTTATCATCCTATTGCGCGAAATTATATAATGAATTTTAAGCGGTAAAAAAGCCCCATCACTTCGAAATCGACTGCCAACATATAGTAAAGAAGGAGCATAAAAATTTTGCAAACGTTTTTCATTTAAATAAACAAAATGACCAATTTGTTCTAGCATAGGAGCATAAAACACTTCTAAAAAAGAAGCTCGAAACCCATTTCCAAGAATTTTTAATTTAGGAACGTCAATCTGTTTTAATGCTTTATTAAAAAATAGAAAATCATTTCCTATTACATCTACATTAGGAAAACAAATTGCTTTTAAATTTTGATTCTTATAAAAACAAGAGTTCCCTATTTTTTGTAAAGAAAAACAAGAGATTTCTTCAAGATGTGTTTGATGAGTTAAAAAGAAATCAGAAAGTTCTAAAACAAAGTTCATAATAATTTTTTTAATACGATTTTCACAATCTAAATAAATAGTGATAGGTGCATTTTTTAAAAAAATAGTCACTTTTTTTCCTTCTTCAAAATGGGCAATTTGAATTTTTTGAATAGAAGAAAAAATGGCTGGAAAACTATCTTTTAAAGAAGCATCATATAATTGTAAGCTTTTTTTATTATTTTGATTTTCTAAAATAAAATAATCCATCAAAAGATACTTTTCTTTTGGAAGACGAATAACTTTTTCATGATCAATAATAATATTATTAGGACAATAATAAATTCCATTTATATAATAATTATATTTATAATATTTTCCATCACTTAAAACAACATAATTAGGAATATAAAAAGAAGTTTTTTGAGATTTTATATGAAAACCATAAGTTCTATGAAATGCATCTGTTAAACCTGGAGTAATATTTTCTAAATTATTTGCAAAAGTAGCATCCCCATTTTCTACATGATGATTATAACGATTTTTAATAGAAAGTCGATTTGGGTAAGCTTTAGTAAATTGAATACTTATTACACTTTTTCCATATTCATCTTCTCTAAGAGGATACAAAAAATCTTCTCTGTTTAACAAGTCTGCTCCTTGTTTAACTGCAAAAAAAACAAAATGAGATAAAAGTCGATTCGAAAAAAAAGTACAAAGTTCTTCTCCTTTAGCATAATAAGACTTAAATTTTTGAATCTCTTCTTCACTTTTACATTCATAAAAAGTATACCCTGCTTCTAAAAATAATTCTTCGATAGTTTTAGTAGAAGTAGGAAAAAGAAAAGGTGAAAAAGAAACAAGCCCTTCTATAAAAAAAATAAAAGGTTGAGTTAAATCATTTTCTAAAATATCTTTCCATAAACTAGTGCTTGGTTCAAAATGTTCTAGTAAAAGTTTAGATAGAACCCCTTTTGTTTCTAAAATAGTTGGAAAAGACTTACGACAAAAATGCATCATTTCTTCTCCATATTTCTTTTTAATAATTTGTAAATCTTGATTCACATGAAAAACCCCCAAAATTTAAAGTTTATTATAAATTGGATATTTTTAAAATGCAAGTAAAAATACTTATTATTTGTGGTTTTTTAGTTTAAAATGAAAAAAACTGTTCATACTAGGATTGGTGAAAGATATGAAAAACGAAATTGTAAAACGAATCGAAAAAGAATTTAAAAAAAATGTTGACTTAGTAATTAAACCAGTCAAAATATCCCTACTAAAAACAATTTATGTAATTTATTTAGAAAGTGTAACAGGAAGTGACAAAGTAAATGATTACATTTTAAAAAATATTACATTTTTAAATGCAGTTCCTCATAAAAAACTAAAAGACTTAGCAAGTACTATTCCAGCTCCCCATACTGTCTTATTAAAAAATCCAGATGAAATTGAATTTTATATTACAAATGGTTTTACAATTGTAATATTAGGTTCGGAAATTCTTGCTTTAGAAACAAAAGCAGATATTACAAGAGGCATTCCAGAACCAACTACAGAACAATCGGTATTTGGACCAAAAGATGCTTTTACAGAAAACATTCAAATAAATCTTGGTTTAATAAAAAGAAGAATTAAATCAAGTACCTTAAAAGCAGATAATGTTGTTTTAGGTCGAAAAACAAAAACAACTTTAAACATTTTATATTTTGAAGATATAGTAGAAACAGATTTAGTTGAAATGATCCAAGAAAAACTAAAAAAAATAGATATTGATGGCATACTAGATTCTGGAACAATCGCAGAATTTTTAGAAAGAGAAAACAAAACCCACTTTCCAACAGTATTAAAAACAGAACGTCCAGATCATGTATCAACTGCTCTTTTAGAAGGAAAAATTGTCATATTAGTAGATACTACACCATTCGCACTAGTCCTCCCTGCTTTCTTTGCAGACTTTCTAAACCCTATTAGTGATAACTATAAAAAACCAAACAATATTAACTTCTTAAAAGTAATTCGTTTTATTTGTTTTTTCTTAACAATGATGGCACCAGCTATATATATAGCAATCATAAATTATAATCCAGAAACCATTCCAACTCCCCTTTTAATAAATTTTGCAACCCAAAGAGATAATGTTCCATTCCCGGCCATTGTAGAAGCTCTTTTAATGCTATTCATATATGAAATATTAAGAGAAAGTGATATTAGATTTCCAAATTCATATGGAAGTGCAATCTCTATTTTAGGAGCTTTAATTTTAGGAGAAGCTGCTGTTAATGCTGGATTTGTAAGTCCTATAATGATAATAGTAATTGCCTTTACCTTTATAACAAGTTTAATATTTACAGAACAAGAAATGGTAGATGCTGCAAGATTTTTTAGAATAATTTTCTTAGTTGCTGCAGCCTTTTATGGTCTATATGGAATACTACTTGCCTTTATTTATTTCCTAATTCATGTGACAGAAATTAAAACCTTAGGAAAACCATACTTTTATCCCCTTGCGCCATTTGATAAAACCTATTTAATGAAAGGAATTTTAAAAGATAAAATATGGAAAAATACAAAAAGAAGTAATTTATTAACCGATAAAAATTATACCAAACAAGGGAGGAACGAATCATGAAAAAATTACTTATTTTACTAATTATTCCACTATTTCTTACAGGATGTTTCGATTACCAAGAATTAAATGAAAGAGCCATAGTTTCTGGTCTCGCGATTGATTTAAAAGAAGAAGACTTTGAAGTAACTCTAGAAATATTAAATAGTAAAAAAAGTGATAGTGATAAAGAATCTACAGAAAAAACATATTATGTGAAAGGAACTGGAAAAACCCTTTCAGAAGCAATTCAACTAGCGAATCTAAAAGTAAGTAAAGATGCCTATTATTCTCACTTAAAAGTAATGGTAATAAGTGAAGAAATAGCCAAAGAAAAAATGGAAGCCATTATTGATTATTTATTAAGAGAACCAAATATTAGAAATATTTTTATACCTGTTTTAGCAGAAGGATGTAAAGCAAGTGATATTCTAGAAACTACTTCTACTGCAAACCCTGTAAGTTCTGAAACAATTCAAAGTTTATTAGAAAATAATATTGCATCCAATCATCTAGCTCTAAAATTAGATTTTGAAGAATTTGCTGATGCTTTAGTCGATAAAAGAAAAGATGCAGTTTTAAATACCCTAAAAAAAGAAGAAGAAAATTTAGTATTAAGTGGCATCGCAGCATTTGAAGGATATAAAATGAAAACAATATTAAATAGTAACGAAGCTGCAACCTATCTTGTTTTAAAAAATGAATCGGATAATAGATACTTAAAAACATTATGTAACAAAGAAGAAAAAAAATATATAACAATTGATTTATATGAAAATAAACATACCGATATATCATTTAAAGAAAATAAAATTTTAGTAAAAAGTGATTTAAAAGCAAGTATTATAGACGATGAATGTAAATTTGATTTTCGAAATCCAGAAAATTATCCAAAAGTAGAAGAATTATTTAATAATGTCATAAAAGAAGAATACGAAAATTTATTTAAAAAAATAAAAGAAAATAAAACGGATATTTTAGGAATCAATGAAGCAAACTATAAAAAAGAAAGGAAAGATTTAACCAATTGGTATCAATATGAAGTAAATTATAAATACACAATTGATATCAATAAAAATGGGTTAATATTCAAGGTGACACATGATAAATAATCGTAAAGTTTTTTCATTATCTTACTTTTTAGGAAGAATATTTTTTGTCGGATTTGGTTTTTCTTTACTTCGAAAATTAGTAGGAATTGATTCTTGGATCGCGGCTTCCCTAGGTTGTTTGTTAGGAGGAGGAATCATTTATATTTACTCTTTATTAAGAAAAAAAGTAAATGGAAACTTAAAAAACTTACAAGGAAATAAATTTATAAAATGGAGTTTAATAATTTTATTCTTTATTTTTAATATTTTTGTCTTTAGTCAAATTCTCTTTGTATTTCAAACATTTGCAAGCTCTTTCTTTTTAATTAAATCACCAATCTATTATATAACACTACCTATTCCTTTTATCATTTATAGAATATGTAAAAATGGGTTTAAAACAATTGCAAAAATAGCAGAAATATTGATGCCTATCTCTATTTTCTTATTCTTATTTAGTTTTTTAGGAATGTTTCAATATTGGAACATAGACTTTTTTAAACCCGTATTATTAACAGAGCCATTGACATTATTACAAGGAACTCTTTATTTTACTGCCTATTCAAGTTCTTCTTTCTTTTTATTATTAAATGTTCCGATGGAAAAACAAAAATTATCAGGAAAATACTTTTTCTCTACCATTACAGTAGTTATTCTATGTATTTATATTATAGGTGTTTTAGGACCAAATCTAATTCAAATTTATAGATATCCAGAATATATGATGTTAAAGAAAATAAAAATATTTAATTTTATTGAAAAAGTAGAAAATATTTTATCACTTACTTGGCTATTTGACCTTTTCATGGCTCTTAGTATAGCAGGAAATAACATCAAAGAAAGCCTTCCTAAAAAAAGACAAAATATTATTTTCTTTATAATTTTAATAGCCTTGTATTTTGGAGCAATCTTAAGTGGAATTTATTATCAAGAAGAACTAATACTTTACCATGTTTTACCAATTGTATTAGGAAGTTTCGAAATATTATTTCTACTACTTCTACTTTTCATACCAAAGAAAAAAAATGAATAAAAAAATAACATTTAATTTTTAAATGAAATTTTAAAATTTTTGAATATATAAAAATGTATGTAACACAAGAATAACTAAAAAGAAACCAGTTATTCTTTTTTTGGTTCCACTAAAATTCTTGCTAACTTTTGTTTAGAAACATCTTTTTGAATTTCTGGTGTTAATCCCTTTTGTAAAAAGTAATCTTCACTCATTTCAAAACCAAACGCACAATTGAATAAAACAGTTTGATTTTGAATAGCAAAAATAACTGGAGCACTATTTTGAGAAACAAAAAATTGAGAAGAAGGATACGAAAAATCAAAGTTTTTACTCATTTTCGGCAAAAATTTTTCTTCCACATCCTTATGAGTCAACTGTTGTTTAAATCATTACTTTTTCGTTTTAAATCTTGCAATTGCTCAAGACAACTACTTTGTTCTTGAGAATAGCACGTCAAAGAAGAATGTGATTCATAATTGGTATATAATCCTCCTAAAAAAGAAATACGTGTACAATTCGTTTCTCTATTTTGAATCACCATCATCTCGCGTACACGATTTTGAAGTTTTCTTTTTTCATCTCAATTTGTTGTAATTCCAAATAATCTGCTCGATTCCTACTATCTTGTTGAAACGTTTCAAACAAAGAATACATATTATCATAAAAAGAGGAAATAGTATCTTCCAAAATGTGAGTCAAAACTTGATTACGAAGAAAAAGAATATCTATTTGTTGTTGAGAATAGTAAAACAAAGAAAGTTGTTCTTGCAACTCCTGGGCAGAATCCGCAAAATAAATATCTTTCTTTTGAGAAATCCAAAAACTATAAAACGAGATAGGTGATAAAACATAAATACTTTCCGAACATCCCAAACGTTTCATATCTTTACAAAAAGAATCAAATCTTTTCATAATCTCTAGCATAGAAAATAATTCTCGATTTGAAATTTTCACCCCAATCCATTGCAATTTCTCATTGATTTTTTTTAATTGTTCTAAACAACATTTAAAATAACGATTTCCTAATGATACTAAATCCATATCCATATGCTCTTTAAATGCATAAAAACGAGCCCAAGGATGAGTATGTGCTGACTCACATTTAACATACAATTCTTTTTTACCATGATAATAACGATATTCTAAATATTCATTCATAACCCTTTCTGAAAGTTCTTTAAAAAAATGACTATTTTTTTCCGTTAATTTATCAAGAATATCTGTTGTAATGCAAGGTGGAACATATGCCTCCATTTTCCATAATTCCTGGACCATACTAATAATTTTTTGATATAAGTCAATGTCTAGTTCAAAATTAGGCTAATATAATTTTTTATACACTTCCTTAAGATTATTTAAAACTTCAAGATAATTCGCTGAAAACTGAATTTGTTTTTCTGGTAAAAAATCTAATAATGTCGCCATATTACGCCTTCTCTCTAAAAGTTTATTATACTGAAAATCAAATAGAAGTCAATTTACATTACTTAAAATTTCACGATAAAAAAAAGTTATACTTTCTCTGATATAACTTCTTTTCCATCTAAACTAAAACTTTTAGCATCTAAAATCAAAACATCAATAATTTTTCCAATGGTATCATGCCCTGCTTCTACATTCACAAGTTTCATCGTATCTGTATACCCATAAACACGAGAAGAATCTTTTTCGCTAACTCCTAAAATAAGCACAGGAACTGTTTTTCCCACTAATTTTTCATTATTTTGTTTGGAATAAAAATTCACTCGTTCATTAAGTCGTTGTAAGCGTCTTTCTTTTTCTTCTTTAGGCGTATCATCTTTCATAAGAGCCGCTGGAGTTCCAACCCTCGGACTGAAAATAAAAGTATATGCTCCATCAAACTTGCAAGTTTCAACTACATCCAAAGTTTCTAAAAAATCTTCTTCTGTTTCTCCTGGAAAACCAACAATAATATCAGTTGTAATCGCCACACCTGGAATTCTTTCTTTCATTTTCCAAAATAAACTTAAATATTCTTCTTTTGTATAACGTCTTCCCATCAGTTTTAAAATACGAGAAGAACCACTTTGAACTGGTAAATGAATATAAGGCATCACATTAGAATATAAGGAAATAATACGAATCATTTCATCCGTAAAATCCCAAGGATGACTTGTTACAAAACGAATTCTAGGAATATTTGTTTTAGCAACTGCCTCAAGTAACATAGCAAAATCTGTTCCATCTTGAAAATCTTTCCCATAAGCATTCACATTTTGACCAAGTAATGTTACCTCTTGATATCCTTGTTGTTTTAATAAGTTGACTTCTTGTATAATCTCTTCTAACTTTCTGCTTCTTTCTTTCCCTCTAGTATAAGGAACAATACAATAAGTACAAAACTTATCACACCCATAAATAATATTAACCCAAGCAGTAATAGAAGAATCCCTTTGGTAAGTAATTCCTTCATATACACTACCCTCTATACTAGAAACTTCTATGTCTTGATTTCCAACACTTGCATCTAATAAAAGTTTTCCTAATTCATGAATATTATGAGTTCCAAAAACAATATTTACATAAGGATGACGAGACTTAATTTCTTCTGCAATACGTGGTTCTTGACTCATACATCCCCCAATTGCTACGATAACATCAGGCCTTTCTTTTTTTAAATGTTTGATTCTGCCAAGATACCCAAATACTTTATCATGTGCATTTTCTCTTATAGCACAAGTATTTAAAACAATCACATCCGCGAGCAATAAATCATCGGTAGGTATCATACCCAAGTGCTCTAAAATACCTTTCATTTCTTCGGAATCATGTTCATTCATTTGACAACCATAAGTTCTTAAAAAATAATGTTTTCCAATAAATTTATCACTTGAAATCAAAGAAACAGAAGAATACTCTACTTTTTCTTTGGTTCTTTTTTTCGCTTCTTTTAAATCAGGTAACTTCACACTAATCACTTCCATTCCTATTTATTATACTATGTTTTCTTTTTTAAACAAGAAAAAATATTAAAAAGAATTTTTTAAAATCATTTTTAATATTTCTTGATTTTGAGGATTTTTAACTAACTGTTTATTAAGCAATTGAAAAGTTTCTTGATTCCAATAAGAATTTGATAAATGAAAAAAAGTTTGAAAAAATAATTGAATATAATCAATACCTAAAGATGCTGGAGAAATCTCATCCACACTTGGAAGAAAAAATTCAAAAAACTTTATCAAAAAATGTTGTTCTAACTTTTCATATTCTTCTAAAGAAAGATTTTTTCCAACTAGCCAATTTAACAAATTTAAATTCATACAACAAGCATCTTCTAAACCTGGAGTACTATACCATAAAGAAAGAAAAGTTTGAAAATAATCAATAGTATAACCATTTCTAGAAACATTTTCATGACAAGAAAAATAACTCTCTATAGTTCTAAAATGATATAAGTTATTATAATAAAATTTTTTTTCTGTATTAGAAAGATTTTGTTTAAAACCTTTTTTCTTTAGTCTATATAAGTATTCTTTTTTTATTTGAAAAGAAAGACGAACTTGAGAATTTAATTCGTTTTGAAAATAAAGATCAAAAAAATCTTTATCAGGCAATAACTTTAAAAGATAATGAAGCTCACTAAAAGAAAATTTATCAAGAGATAATTTGTGTTCTTCTTCATACAAAGACGCAAAAATACTTTCTGTAGCCTCTTCAAAACGACAAGAAAAATTAAAATTGATTAACATTACTAATAACTTTTTAAAAGAAGGAATAAGCATTTCCTCAACTTCTAATAATTTTTTTAATTCACTTTCCAAATTAGAAAATGGTGTCAAAATACAACTCATAAATCTTTCTCCTTTAAAATACTTATTGAAAATCTATTCTACCAAAAAAGAAAAAAAATACAACAAAAAACATGTATTTTAAGTAAAAAAAAGAATCTTATTTTTGTAAAATCCTTTTATTTTCTTGCTTTCTAGATTTTAAAAGATTTAATTTTTCTAATAATAAGTCTTTTTTCTTCGCAATATTTTGTAAATTCCAACTCCATTGTCCATCAACTACTTTTTCCATTTGTTTTACAGAAACTACATCTTTTTCTTCTAAATCATGAATTTGATATGTTGTACCATCCTTAGTAACAAATGTATCTCCGATTTTTTTATCAAAGATAGAAATCTCTTGATTTAAGAAAGATACAGTTCCAGAATAATTTGATTGAGAAGAAGTGATTTTCTTCACAGGAGTTTTAGTAGTAGCAACAATTTGTTTTTCATCTACATAAGAAGAAAATATATCTTGTAAAGAAACCCAACCATTTTCACAATGAAGCATAGCCTCTAAATCTTTTATTTGAGTATTAGATTGTTTTGAAAAAGAATGTAAAATATCATATAAATTTTCACCATGACTAGTTTCTCTTAGAAGAATTTTTCCATCTTTTAAAATAACAATTTTATCTAAATGCGCAAACTTATCTTCTTTTAAAACACCACAAGTATTATTACCACCATATTTATAATCACTAGATGCATAAATAGAAAAACCTTTTTTTAAAGTAACAGTATCTCCAATTTTGAAAGAAGACAAAATTCTTTTTTCTCTTTCTAAATCACTTTCATAAACAAAAGTATCTTCCATTTCTAAAAATTGATAATCAAGTTCTTTAGTAAAAGTAGAAATATTTTCTGTAACTACATGAGGCTTTTGATAATTTGTAGCAAGAAGAGATAACAACGTACTCATAAAAAGAACAGGAAGTAAAACACTTTTTTTCTTAAATTTTTTATAGGTCTTCTTTTCTCTTTCTTTCAAAATACAATCTTGTCGTAAACTAAGCATTGAAAATTTAGCTGGAACAAAAGGAGAACCAAAAATACTTTTGCCACGAACTACAACACTTGGAAGCAACTTTGCTTTAATAACAAAAGCAGGCTTTTTTTCTGCAAAGTAATCACACTTAACAGGCATTTTCATAAGAGTAAAACGTTTTATAAATGAAAGAAAACTCTTTTGATGAATATATTTTCCATTCACCAAAGGTGTTGTGAAAGAAGAAAAAGAAAGTTCATCATTTTTTTCATAAAGACTCATGTTTTCTCCTTTTATAGATATAGTTCGAGAATTCATTTTTCCACTTTTCAAACATAAAGAAGAAGAATTTTTAAGAAATTGATTAAATTCTTTATAAAAAGTAGCTTTATCTATAAAAAGATCACGTTGTAAATCAAAAAGATAAGAATCTGGTTGTTTTAATAAAGTTGTAAGTACTTTTTTTACATCATCTATCAGAATATAATCCCCTGTTTTTAAAACTCTTCCTTTTTTATTTGCCCCTAATTTTATTTTTCCAACACCACTAGCAAGACCTTGAAAATTAACAGCAAAAACACGTTTATTTTGAGTTTTAGAAGTAGATATATCAAATTCTTCATTCGCTTTTTTTAAATCAGATTCATCATAATAACGTTTTCTTATCATTTTTCCTTCTTTCGAAAAACGATATCCATATTTATTTTTTTCAGGTAAGACCATTTCCTCAGTCAATAAAATTTTGGAAAACTTATGAAAATCAACAGATACTAAACTTTCTTTTATTCCATTTGTTTTTAAAATTTCATGATTCATTACAATACACCCCAAATCCAAAAAGTTAGTTTAACAGATTTTTTTTAAAGTGTCAAACAAAAAAAGAATATAGCTTTCCTACTAGTATTCTAAAATAAAACTGGAATTATTATAAGAAGGAGGTTTACATATGTT
>CANSRG010000024.1 GCA_947649355.1 uncultured Mycoplasmatota bacterium
TATTATTGTATCATCATACCCCCCCCCTAAGTCAATTTACACTTCCTTGACGCGTTAGATAAAATTACATAAAAAAAGTTGTTGATATATATTTATCAACAACTTGAAAGTAACTTATTTATTACTTTTTTTTGAACTCTTTTTTGTGTTTGATTTCTTGTTATTTGATTTTTTTGTTGTAGTAGAAGCTTTTTTTGGTTCTTTTTCTATTTCTTGTTCTTCTTTTTCTTCCTTCTTGTTGGGTTCAGTTTCTTCTTCCTCTTCACCACTTCTTGCAAAGTAAACAGTTGCACCAATAATTCCTACTATTACACCTAAAATAATAAATGTTGTAACTGCTTCACTTTTTGCTGGTTCTAAAACTTCTCCAGATTCTCCAACAATGTCTTTTACTTTATCTTCTTTTTGATTTTCGTAAGCATCATTGATTGCATTTTTTATATCTTCGTCTGATTTTGAACTATATCCAGTCCAAGTTTTATCTCCGATGATAATAAATGGCACAGAACCGTTAATAGGCTCTTTTCCTAATTTTTCAGCAGCTTCATTTGCAATATCATAATTCGTTTCACTATTCCAAATTTCTAAATGTCTTATAATAACTTTTTCTTGAAATTCGTTTTGAGAAATCAATTTTTGAAAAAATTCTAAAGCTTCTTCACAATGTGGACAAGTTTCCCCTCTAAATAAATATACTGTAACTTTTTCTTTTGCTTTTACTGTAAATGGTAGAAATAATCCTACTAATAATAAGCACAAACACATGAAATATTTTCTTTTTGTCATTTTTACATCTCCTCAATATTCATTATAACAAACGATATCTTGAATTACTAGTTTTTTTCTTGTATTCCTGTCACTTTTATCTTTTCAATTTTCTTCCTATAAAGCGATGGAGAATAATCTTCTTCTCTTTTGTACATATTTTCATCGATTCCTAATGCATTTAAAAATGGTTTATAATCAATCATCCCATTTTCATCTCTTAAATCACTTTCTCTAAGTAATCCATTATCTCTTACATAACTTAAGCATGGTTCTTGAGAGACTTTAGAGCCTAAGAAATAACGAACATATTCTTCATATAATAAGAAATAATTTTGTTTTGTTTTCACCATTTTAGATAATTCTCCTAATACTTCTAAAGTTTCTATTACTGTTTGTGTTTTTTTAGTTATAACAACATTATATTCATTAGGATGAATTACTGCTAAATTTTTTAGATATTCAGCTAAATTTTCTCCTTTTAACATAGAATATACACTTCTTTTGTCTATATCTATTATTGTTTTAATTACTCGCTTTCTTGCTTCTTCCCACAACATTTTATCACTTCCTTAGTAAGATATTCTAACATATTAAAATAAAAAAAGGAAGAATTTTTATTCTTCTTCTAAAGTAGGATTAAATTTATTTTGAACTTTTGTTATTTTTGTTTCTGCCACTTTCTCTATAGTGTACATATTTTCATCACTCATTAGTGTATACAAATCATTTTGTAATGTTAAGATATCATTTAGTGCATCTTTAAATGCTTTATGAATATTTTTGGTTCCTGATTCTATTGAACCATGAAGAAATAAATCTCCAAGACTTTTTAAATCCCAAAGTATTCCTTCTAACATTGTTTTATTATCCATTGTTATTCTCCTTTCAATAGTTCATAAAATGTTTGGTATAAACTATCACATTTTTTTTCTATTTTTTTTAACATTGCACTTTCTTCTTTTTCTGTAATACATTCTTTGTTAATACATAAATGTCTTTTAAAATATTCTAAATGTCCTAATGTATCCTCTACATATAATAATTCTTTTTCACTCATTTTTATCACCCATACATAGTTTGGTTTTATTTCAAAAAAAAATACTCCATTTTATAGTAAGTATTTAATTTGTTTCATCAAATAGGCTCATTTGTTCATTTTTAGGGATTTCTTTTTTATAATCTTCTATTATTGCGTCCATATCTGTTAATATATGAGCTTCACTACATCTTTTGAAAAAAAGTTCCATTAAATGTCTATATTGAAGAGTATTACAAATATGTTTTTTTCCATAGACTGCGATATAATCTTCTTTTAATCCAGGATAAAGTATATCAAGAGCATTATAATAATAGTCTCTTTGATTTGTTTTTAAAGTCATTCCCATTTTTGTATAAATAAATTTTGCATCTGCACTTTCACTTTTACTAATCATGTTTAAAATATTTTCTTCTGTATCTGTTAGAAATGGTAATACTGGAGTCATTAACACTCCTGCATATAAACCATTTTTTCTTAATGTTTCTAATACTTCAAATCTTCTTGTTGAACTAATTACATTTGGTTCTATTTTTCTTGCCAATTCATCATCATACGTTGTAATTGATATTTTTATGATAACACTATTACGCTCTGCTATTTCTTTTAAAATGTCTATATCTCTTAATATTAAATCGCTTTTTGTATCTATAGATACTCCAAATCCATATTTTAAAATTAGTTTTAGGGCATTTCTTGTTAATTCTAAAGTATTTTCTTCTGGATTATAAGGATCTGATAATGTTCCAAAAGACACTACTCCTTTTAATCCTTTCCCTTTTAATTCTTCTTCTAATATTTCTAAAGCATTTTCTTTTATTTTTATTTTATCAAATTTATCTATATGATACGATTCACATCTAGAATCACAGTAAATACAACCAAATGTACATCCTTTATATAAATTCATATGATAATCTATGCCAAACCAACGATTTCCTTGATCGGATTTTGTCATTATTGTTCGTGTTTTTATAACTTCCATGACACTCCCCCACTCCATTTCTGTTTTATTATACTATTAAATTTTAAAATATACAAACAATTGTTTTTAATTCTTTTTTATATTGCCAATTTTTATCCATCCATAACTTTTTACTTCGATTAAAGTAATTTCTTCTTCTAGCAAAGAGAATGTTTTAATAGGACTAAATTTTTTTAAGTTTTTTTCTTCATGATATTTTAATTCTTCTAGACCAGTTTCATAAGCTCCTTTTATATAACCATTTAAAGCAATTTGTAATCTAGCTGCCCCTGTGTCTGTAAAAAATGAATACCAAGTAAAAATTGTTAAAAGAAGGAGTATTACAAATACATAATTTTCTTTTTCTTTTTTAAACTTTTCTATCAATTTATAAAATGTCACTAGTAATATTAGTAACAAAAAGAATGTGATACTTTTTGAAAATAGAAGATTTAAGAAAAAAATGGACAAAATATATAATACACTATAAATTAAAACTTTTAATCCTTTTGCTTGTCTTTCTTTTTTACTCGCATATTTTATAAGATAAATTGTAAAAATTATTAGGAATATATTTAATAAAATCCATATTATATTAGATATACTATGATTTATAAGTTCTTCTTTTATATAACTTATTAAAGAGTCTTCTACTTTTATGAAAGAACATATTTTTGTAATGTTTAAAATTGTTAACAAACTATTTGTAAATAAAAGTATAATTCCTTTTTTTCGAAGTCTTTTTTTATAAAGAAGAACTCCTTCAATAAAAAGTAAAATGTGATAAAAACAAAAGAAATACAGCATTATCTTCACCTCATATAAATTTATTATACATGAAAAAAAGATGCGTTGCATCTTTAATCGTTATTCTTTCCTAAGAATTTTAATAATTCTAAGAAAATGTTAATAAAATCTAAGTATAGTTCTAATGCACCATAAATTGCGAGATTTTCTTCGTTTATACTTGAAACTTCACTTAGTCTCATAACTTTTTGAACATCATATGCTGTAAAGCCTATGAAAACTAATATGGTAATGATAGATAGTACTAAATCAAAAGTAGTACTTGCAGTAAACATATTTATAATAAAACATATTATTATTGCAATTAAAGCCATCATTAAATAGGTACCAAATTTGGATAAATCCATATTTGTCTTTGCTCCTAAGAATGCAAAAATTCCAAATATCGCGGCAGTGATTAGAAATACATACATAATTGAACCTAATTCATATACTACAAAAATACTTGAAAATGTTAATCCACTTACAAATGCATATAAGATAAAACTTATTTTTGCAGTCGTAGGACTCATTTTATGAATTCTTGCAGATAAGAATAATACTAACACAAGTTCTGCTATTAAAATAATCCATAATCCACTTCCACCTAAAACATTTATAAGCATGTTTGGATTTAAAGACACTACATATCCTGTTAAAAAGGTTACTATTAGCCCTATAAACATCCAAGAAAACACTTTAGGTAAAATTGCTTCTCTTTCCATAATACCTCCTTTTTTCTTTGTTTATTATACCATTATTATGCTATTTTGTAAATTTTTATTCCATTTCTGCATTCGATTTTGATTTTCCTTTTAAATTTTTTTTATTTTATATCTTTTTTAGGACTTTAGTTCTTGGTATGCTATTTTAAATTCATTCACTTTTTTTAAGATATTTTTATTATCAATTATACACTTCATAAAAAAAGAGAGTTCTCACTCTTTAAACATTAAACCTAAAGTATACTATATCTCCATCTTGCATGATATAATCTTTTCCTTCTAAATTTAATTTTCCAGCTTCTTGGACTTTTTTTTCATCTTTTAATTCTTCTAAATCATTATATTTCATGATTTCTGCTTTTATAAATCCTCTTTCAATATCACTATGAATAAGTCCAGCAGCTTTTTTTGCAGATGTTCCTTTTTTGAATGTCCAAGCACGACATTCATCTTTTCCAACTGTGAAAAATGTTTGTAATCCTAAGAGATCATAACTTGCAAAGATAAGTTTATCAAGTCCACTATAAGAAATTCCAAGTTCACTTAAAAATAGTTTCTTTTCACTTTCTTCTAATTCGGCTAATTCACTTTCCATTTTAGCACACATTACTATAACTCCTGCATGTTCTTTTTCTGCATACTCTTTTACTTTTTTCGTATACTCATTTTCTAATACAACCGCGTCTTCTTCCATTACGTTGGCTACATAAATTATTGGTTTTTGTGTAATAAAACTAAAGTTTTTTAATATGTTTTTTTCTTCATCTGTAAAATCAAGTCTATTTCTAATAGGAATATTTTGTTCTAAGGATTCTTTGCACTTTGTTAATGTATTAAATTCTAGAAGTGTATCTTTTTCTTTTGTAGTAGCAGCTTTTTTGGCAATTTTTTCCAATCTGTTTTCTACTATTTCTAAATCTGATAAAATAAGTTCAACATTTATGATTTCCATATCTCTTATTGGATCTATGGTTCCTGAGACATGAATGATATTTTCGTCATCGAAACATCTTACCACTTCTACTATCGCATCTACTTCCCGAATGTGAGCAAGAAATTTATTTCCAAGCCCTTCTCCTTTACTTGCTCCACTTACTAATCCAGCAATATCAGTAAATTCAAAAGAAGTTGGTACAGTATTTTTGGGAATATATAATTCTTCTAAAAATGAAAGTCTAGAATCTGGAACTGTTACGACACCAACATTCGGATCAATTGTCGCGAATGGATAGTTCGCTGCTAAAATATGTTTTTTTGTTATTGCGTTAAAAAGAGTAGATTTTCCAACATTTGGTAAACCTACTATTCCTGCTTTTAATGACATTTTAAACCCTCCTTTATAATACGGTTACGCCGTTTATTCCAAGTGGTAATCCTATGATATACCACAGCAATAATAATCCTAACAGTAAAATGATTGTTACAACTGTATAGGATAATTGATATTTTATTGCTTGTGTCATGCTAATTGGTTGGTTATTTTGGCTGTATTTATTTAAAATTGCTAAATAAATTACAAAATAAGCCATATATGGTGTTAATCCTAATGTAGTAGATTCTGCAAATCTAAAAATGATTTGCGCAAATTCTGGTGTCATTCCCGCATTCATAAATACAGGAATTACAACTGGTGATAAAACCACCCATTTATTGATTGATCCTGGCATTATAAATGTAACTATTAGAGTAATACTAAATAATAAAATGATAAGTGGTAATCCTTGAAAGTTTACTACTCTAAATGCATTTGTGAAGTATGCAACAACGATAGTATTGATATTTGTTTTTCTAAGTAAGCTAATACTCATAGATGCAAAGAAGATAAGTACTAATGTTTTTCCAATTCCATCTAGTGAATGACCTAGTGTATCTACCACTTCTCGGCTGTTTTTTAATGTTTTTGCTCCTAAACCATAGAATGCCCCTAGTATTACAAAAAATATGGTAACAATAAAGACAAAACCATTTTGAAAAAATGAATTATAACTAAATAATTTGTCTACATATAAAACTTGACTATTATCTAGAAAGTTTCCACCAAAAGGTAATCCTGGAATAATATTATATAGAAAGACAATAACATATATTCCAGCTGCAATCGCTGCAAATGCCAAACCTCTTTTTTCTCTTTTTGTAAGTTCTTCTATTTCATTTTCTTCTTCACTTTCATATTTACTAAATTTTTCGGCAACTACTCTTTCTGTTAAAGAAGTTAGAAGAAACGCTAGTAAAAATGTAGCAGCAGTCATGATAAAAATTCCACTTATTGAAGCCATTCGATATCCTTTATCTACTACTTGAGCAGAAACTAAAGAAAGACTTAATAAAGAACTATCCATACTTGTAAAAATAATTGATAATCCTTGCCCACAAGTTAATCCTGCAAATGCACATACTATACCGATTAAAGGATTTCTTTTTCCATATTTAAATATCAACGCACTAATAGGTAAAATAATAATATATGAAATATCGCCCATTAAACTCGCAATAATACTAATAAATATGATTAAAAAAGTTACTGTATTTTTTTTCATTTTTTTGGTTAAAAAAGTTACTGCTGTTTTTAAAAATTCACTTTTTTCCATTACACCTATACCTATTAAAACAATTATTAAACTACTTAATGGAGCAAAATTCACAAAATTTGATACGGAAGATGAGAATATATATTGCAAGCCTTCTAAACTAAATAAATTTTCTACACTAATTAAGTTTCTTGAATATTCTAAAGTCGCACTATTGACACTATATATTTCATGACTAAAATCAAGAAGATTTAAAATACCGCTGCCAATAATAGTTATTACAATTAAGAAAATATAGGCTGTTATAGGATGAAGAACTTTTTTTTCTTTTTTATTCATTTTCATCACCTATTACCTTTTTTATTTTTCTTTCAAACTCTAAACGATCCATCATAACTTCTCTGTTACAATTTGCACATTTTATTTTAATGTCTACACCAAGTCTTGTAACAATCCAATCATTTGTTTTGCAAGCATGGGGCTTTTTCATAATTACATGACTTCCTAATTTATAAATTTTCTTTTCCATTATGCACCTCAATCTGATTATAAGGGATTTTAATATTTTGTGTTTCGTAAATTTCTTTTATAATTTTTAAAACCATTCTTTTAATCCGCCATTGTTCCGTGGATTTACAGTATATTATTATAGCATAATTTATACAAGATGAGTCAAGACTATCTATTCCTAAATAAGAACTATCTTTTTCAACATCTTTTATTTTTTTTGCTTCTTTTAATATTTCTAAAATAGCATTTTCTACTTTTTCTGTTTTTTCTTCATAAGCAGTAGGTAATAATATTTTTACTCCTGCTCTTGCTTGAGATAAATTTACTACTGCATTCACATTTCTATTTGAGAATATATATACTTCCCCACTTGGACTTCTTACTTTTGTACTTTTTAAAGATACTTCTATGACTTCTCCTTCAAAATTATTGATTCTTATGATATCTCCTATTACATAATAGTTTTCTAATATTATGTAAATTCCACTCATTAAATCTTGGACAGTATCTTGAAGAGCAAAACCAAGGACTACTCCAGCAATTCCTAAAGAAGCTATAATTCCTTTTGTATCTACTCCATAAATATCTAGTATCATCATAATAGCAATCGCATAGACAAAAAATTTGAATATCTTTGTTGTAAGTTCAATAATTGTTACTCTTTTTTTCTTTTCATAATTGTCTTTTCCTTTTGTAAATAATGTGTTAATAATTGCTTTAGACGATTTTACTAGTATTCCTGTGAAAACTAAAATAAGAATTGGGGCAATAATTCTTTTTTGAAATAGAAAATTTATGATATTTTCCATTATAATCCCTCAATTCTAATTCCTAATATTTCTAAGATTCTTTCTAAATCCTTTTCTGAGTCATATGGTATTTCTATCTTTTTAGTATTTATTTTTACTTTTGTTCCTACTTTTTCACGCATCATTTTTTCATAGATAGTGTTTCTTATAGATTTTGTTTCTCTTACTCTTTGTTGTTCTTGTTTTTTTGGTAAATCACTTGCACTAATAAGTTCTTCTAGAGTTCTTACACTTAAAGATTCTTTTATTACTCGTTCTGCTAATTCTTTTACTTTTTCAGGATTGCTGATTTTTGATAATGCTCTTGCATGACCCATTGAAAGTTTTTGCTCGTTAACGTATGTTTTTACTGATTCTGGCAAATCTAAAAGCCCTAACATATTTGTAACATGACTTCTACTTTTTCCAAATTTTCTTGCAAATTCTTCTTGAGTAAATCCTCCTAATTCAATAATCTTTTGATATGCTGATGCTTCTTCAATAGGATTTAAATCTTCTCTTTGAATGTTTTCTAAAAGAGCTATTTCCATCATTTCTTGATCGTTAAAATCTCTTATTACTGCTGGAATTGTTTCTAATCCTGCAAGACGTGCAGCTTTAGTTCTTCTTTCTCCTGCAACTAATTCATAACCTTTAATTGTTTTCTTTAAAATAACTGGTTCAATAATTCCATGTTCTTTTATAGATTCTGCCATTTCTTGCAAAGTTGTTTCATTAAAAGTTTTTCGTGGTTGGTAGGGATTGCTTCTTATTTCACTTAAGTTAATTTCTCTAATATCACTTTTTTTAGTAGTAGAAACTATATCTTTTTCAAAATTTTCAAAATTGATTACTTCATTGGAAAAAAGTTGTTCTAATCCTTTTCCTAAGGCTTTTCTTTTAGTCTCCATTTCGACTAATCACTTCCTTTGCTAAATTTTCGTAAGCAAGTGTGGCACGGCTTGTTGGATCATAATCACTAATTGGTTTGCCATGACTTGGAGCCTCGACTAATCTGACAAGTCTTGGAATAATGGTGTTAAATACTTTAGATTTAAAACATTTACGTACTTCTTCAATAATTTCTAAACCTATATTTGTTCTTCCATCTAACATGGTTAGTAGTACACCTTCAATTCTTAAATCAGGATTCATATTAGATTGTACTAAAATAATAGAATTTAATAGTTGGGTAATTCCTTCTAATGCAAAATATTCACATTGAACAGGAATAATAACTGAATTACTAGCGACTAAAGCATTCATTGTCGTTATTCCTAATGATGGTTGACAATCTATTATAATGTAATCATACGCATCTTTAATAGAAAGAATTGCATTTTTTAGTTGTTCATTTTGTCTAAATCCTTTATCTTCTAACATTTTTTTGACAAACTCAACATCAACACCTGCTAAGTTAATTGTTGCTGGCACGATTGATAAATTTTTAAACTTTGTTTTTATGATTGCAGATTTTATATCACAATTACCTGTTATCACATCATAAACATCTGTTTCAAAATCATTACTATTTAATCCTAATCCATTTGACGCATTTCCTTGTGGGTCTAAATCAATTAGCAAGGTTTTTTTGCCTTCTTTTCCTAATGCCGCAGCAAGATTGATACTTGTTGTAGTTTTGCCAACTCCTCCTTTTTGATTTACTAATGAAATAATCTTTGCCATAATACCACCTTCTAATTTCCAGTCTATAAACATTTTATCATAAGAATTCCCATTTGTCTTTAGAAATTCATGGAAACAAAAAAATTGTTCTTGAAAATTTAAAAAGTTTTACTATTTTCCTTATTTTATTTCTTCTACAAACTAATTTTCTAATTTATTTGGTGTATTTGTCTTACATTCAAAATCTAATTTTATTTCTTCTAATTCTTCTTTGGTAAATGAATTTGTAGATTTTAAAAAATCCAGAAGGTTATTTGGTGTATCTTCTAAAAAATAATTTAGAAATGATAAACAAAAGTTTTCTACAGAGTTATACTTATATTTCTTTTTTTTTAAAGCATATTTATAAGCTTTTTCTAAATTTATTTCATAATAAAAAAATTCTACATTTCCTTCTTTTGCTTTTTCTTTTTTTATCCATCTTTTACAATTTGTTTTTTCTGTTACATAATTGATAATGATTTGATCTAATTTTGAGAAATTTTTGTTTAAAATTGGACTATAAGAAAATAAAGGAGCATCATTGATGCAGCATAAAATATTTTGATTTTTCATTTTGTCTCCTTTCCTAAGAGGATTTAATCATATTATTTTCTTTTTCTCAAATTGCTTATATTGGAAATTTGTTTTTAAAATTTTGCTAATTTTTATATTTTGTTCTATAAATTTTTTGATTTTAGAGAAAGCTTGGTTTCTATTTTTTTCTTTTTGTTATTTTCTACATTTTTTTTGGATTATTTTGTCGACTATAAAAAAAAGAAGCTTATTTGCTCCTTCTAATTTTTTTTGTTTTCTTTTTCTTCAATAGAGGCTTCTAATTCCTCTTTTGTCATTTTAGAAAATCCTTTTATTTTTAATGATTTTGCTTCTTCTCTTAATTTTGAAAGAGTTGGCTCATCACTTATTTCAAATTCTTCATCTGTAATTTTTCCAGTTCTTACTAATTCATCAATTTGTTCTTTTGTGATTGTTTCTTTTTCAATCAATGTATTACTTAAAAGCATTACTAAGTCTTCGTTTTCTTTTAATATTTTCTTAGCATTTTCGTAGCAATCTAAAATTATTTTTCTTGCTTCTTGGTCGATTTCTAATGCGACTTTATCTGAATAATTTTTTGTTTTATTATAATCTCTTCCTAAAAATACATTTTCTCCAGAACTCATTTCATAACGAATTGGTCCTAAATCACTCATACCATATTCGGTAACCATGCTTCTTGCCATTTCTGTAGAACGTTTAAAGTCATCAGAAGCTCCTGTTGTAACATCATCTAAGAATAACTCTTCAGCTGCACGTCCACCTAATGTACTGGTAATGATTGCAATCATTTCATTTTTTGTATATCTTGTTATGTTATCTTCTTTTGGAGTATAAGCAGTATATCCTCCAGCCATTCCACGTGGAACTATTGTTATTTTTTGAACTTCCATTGCATCTTTTAATTTTAATCCTAGTACAGCATGACCTGATTCATGAACTGCAGTTAACCATTTTACTTCTTCTGATACTTTTCTTGAAGTTTTTGCTGGCCCCATCAATACACGGTCAGTAGCTTCATCAATATCTTTTAATGTAATAGCATTTTCATCTTTTCTAACAGCAAGCAAAGCAGCTTCATTCATTAGGTTTTCTAAGTCTGCTCCTGAAAATCCTGATGTTCTTTGGCTAATACTTTTTAAGTTAACAGATGGTGCAAGAATTTTATCTTTTGCATGAACTTTTAATATAGCTTCTCTCTCTTCTGTATCTGGAAGATTTACTGTTACTTGTCTATCAAATCTTCCTGGACGTAGTAATGCTGGATCTAAAACATCTGGTCTATTTGTCGCGGCAATTATAATAATTCCTTCATTCGCTCCAAATCCATCCATTTCTGTAAGTAATTGGTTTAATGTTTGTTCTCTTTCATCATGTCCCCCACCAATTCCAGAACCTCTTTGACGGCCAACAGCATCTATTTCATCAATAAAGATTAAGCATGGTGCATTTCTTTTTGCTTCTTTAAACATATCTCTAACACGACTTGCTCCAACACCAACAAATAATTCTACGAAGTCTGAACCACTAATGAAATAAAATGGAACGTTTGCTTCTCCAGCTACAGCTTTTGCTAACAAAGTTTTTCCTGTTCCTGGAGGACCTACTAATAAAACACCTTTTGGAATTCTTGCTCCAAGTCTTTGAAATTTCTTTGGATTTTTTAAGAAGTCAATCAATTCTCTTACTTCTTCTTTTTCTTCTTTTAATCCTGCAACATCTTTAAATCTTACTTTGCCCCCATCGGCAGATAATTTCGCACGACTTTTTCCAAAATCCATACTTCCTTTATTAGAATTCGCCATTTTCATGAAAATAAAATATGTCGCTCCCACTAAAATCAATAATGGAACAACATTCACTAATATGTAAAGCCATGAAATAGATCCTGGATCTGGATTTGTTTCATATACTTTTAAACTATTAGATTCTGCATATTTCACAATATTTGACATTTCTGCTTCTATTACAGTTGCGCTAAATTCTTCGTTTTCTTTGTAAGAATTTAGTTTTCCTTCAATGTAATAAACACTTTTTTCTTTACTTGGAGTTATTTTTAATTCGGTTACATTTTTATTTGTTATTTCATTCATTAACTCTCCAGTTGTAAGGTTATGAGTGATTGTTCTTCCTAAATTTAAAACTGTTAACACTACAAATATAACTACAACTAAAATCAAGTACGGAAATAAGTTTTTCATTGTATTTTGATTTGTTTTTTTCATATTTATATTCCTTCCTTTTTTATATACTTATATATTATATCATAATTTTCATTTTTTTCTAAATCATATTTTGATTTTTTAATACCAAGAACCCACAGTACAGTCCCATTTTTATCTACAAGGATTGGAACTTTCTCTTTTTCTTCCTTTTTTATTTTGCTATTTATTAAAATATCACTTATTTTTTTACTGCCATTTAAATTTTTTACTTCCATCTTCATTCCTGTTTCTCGTGTTTTTAGAAATAAAGGAAATGTAATTTCTTTGGAATTTAAATGAATTTCAAAATTACTTTTTTCTTGATATTTATCGATTTTCTTTACTATACTTCCATCTGGTAGGATATTCAAACTTTCCACTTTTATACAATAGTTTTCTCGTTTTTGTTTTTTTTCTAACCAAATACTTTGTCTATCTTTCTTTAAAAGAAACTTTCCAGGAAAATCTATTTCTTGCGTTTCTTTTTGATTTCTTATAAAATTTAGAGCAATTTTTAAATGCTTTCTTGATATTCTTTTTAGTTCTTTATTATAAATATCTTTTATATATTCTTTTAAAACTTCTTCTTGCCATGTTTGTTCAAGTGTTAAAAATTCTTCTTTTATTATTTTTCCTTCTTTTATTATTTTTTCTTTTTTTTCTTCTAACACAGAAGTAATTAGTTTATGTGCTTGCTCTAACGATTCTTGAAAGATTTCTATTTTTTCTAAATATTTTGGTTCTATTTTTTCTAATTCTGGAATTATTTTATGACGAATTTTATTTCTAAAATGAATGAGTTCATTATTTGTTTCATCTATTACATATGGTATGTGAAAGTTATTTAAGTATTCTAAAATTTCTTTTTTTCTAATACTTAGTAATGGTCTTATAATTTTTATATCTTCCCATATACTTTCTTTTTTTATTCCACTATAACCATTTAAAGTACTTCCTCTTAATATACGCATTAAAATTGTCTCTGTTAAATCATCTTTATGATGTGCAGTCAAAAGAATTGTTGCATTATGTTTTTTACATACTTCTTTTAAAAATTCATATCTTTTTTCTCGTCCTTCTTCTTCATTAAAGGAACCTTTTTTATATTTTTCTATTTTGTAGTATTCTAAGGGAATATTCGTTTTTTTTAAATATTTTTCTATAAATTTTTTTTCTTCTTCACATTGAACTCTTGTATTATGATTTATATGTGCACAAATGAGAGAAAATTCTTTTTCTTTTTTTAACTCTTTTAATAACTCTAGTAAACACATCGAATCTGGTCCACCTGATAAGGCTAGAACACAAGTTTCATTTTCTTTTATTATTGTTTTTAAATATTCTTTAATTTTTTTCATAATGCTCCTTTGAAACAAGTTTATTGTACTTTATCCTATTTTTTTTTGCAAGACTTTTTTAGCACTTATCTTTCTAGAGTGTCAAAATATGATTAAAAAAAATTTTTATTTTTTCTTTCTTATTGTTACATTGGCATTTTTTTGTTCATAAGCATTTGTTACAATGATAAATGCTTCTTTATCTATTATTAAAATAGATTCTTTTATTTTATAATAATCTTTTTCATGAATACTTGATAGAATGATTTTATTTTTCTTTTTGGAATATCCTCCTTTTGAATCTAAAAGAGTTGCATCATAATGATTTTTTGTTAATAACTCTATAATTTTTTCTTGTTTATTGGAGGTAATATATAATACACGATTTTTGTTAATTCCTAATTGAGTTCGATTTGATAACTCACTAATTAAAATTAAGGATATCAATGAATAAATCATTTTTGTCATTCCAAAAGTAATGCACCCTGTTAAAACAATGGCTCCATCTATAAATAAAATAGATTTACTCATGGGAATTTTTAAATATTTTTCACTTATTTGATTTAGTATATCTGTACCACCTGTTGTAAAATTATTTTTAAATATTAGACCATATCCAAAACCACTTACTGCCCCACCTAATATTGCAATTAAAAGGGGATCTAAATCAAGAGGAATGTAAATTGAAATTTTTTCTGTTAAAAATGTAAATACGGGAAATAAAAGAGAACCTAATATAGTATTTTTTGTTGTTTCTTTTCCCAAAAATTTTAAACTAATTCCAATTAACAATATATTTGTTCCTAACATAAATATACTTTCATTGATGTTAAAGACTTTTTTCATTACAATTGCTAATCCACTTACACCACCTGATACAAAGTTATAAGGTGACAAAAATAAATTAAATGCAATCGCGACTAAGAGAAGTCCCGTGATTAAATATATATATCGGATGATTTTATTTTTCATTTTTCATCTCCGTTTTTAACAAAGATTCTAAAATAGGCAATATATCTCCATTCAATATTTTTTCGGTGTTACTAGATTCATAGCCACTTCTTAAATCTTTAATTAACTTGTAGGGCTCTAGAACATAATTTCTTATTTGACTTCCAAAATTGATGTCTGTTGTTTCTCCTTTAAGCATTTTTAATTCTTTTTCTTTTTTTTCTATTTCTTCTTGATATAATTTATTTTTTAAAAGCTTCATTGCTTGTTCTTTATTCTTTAATTGACTTCTTTCGTTTTGACAAGTCACGACGATTTTACTTGGAAGGTGAGTGATTCTTACTGCTGAATTTGAAGTGTTTACAGATTGTCCTCCCGCTCCACTTGAATGGTAGACATCTATTTTTAAATCACTTTCTTTTATATCAATATCAATGTTTGTATTATATTCTGGTGTAACTGACACAGACGCGAAAGAAGTATGTCGTCTTGCACCAGAGTCAAAAGGTGATATTCTAACTAGGCGATGAACACCTTTTTCTTTTTTTAAATATCCGTAAGCATATGGTCCTTTAATTTTTATTGTCGCACTTTTAATACCTGCTTCTTCCCCTTTTTGTTCTTCCACTATTTCATAAGTATAAGCATTTTTTTCACAAAACATTTTATACATACGTAAAAGCATGCTTGCCCAATCACAAGATTCTGTTCCACCTGCTCCTGGATGTATTTCAAGGTAACAATTTAAATTATCATATTCTTTATTTAATAAAGTATTTATTTCTAATTCTTCTAATTCTTTTTGTAAAGACGTTACATCTATTAAAGATAATTCTTCTATAAAAATTATGTTTATTAACTCTAAATTTTCTTCGATTTCTTTTTCAATATTATTTACTTTTTCAACAATCTTTTTTAAATTGGCTAGTTCTTGATTTACTTTGCTTGCTACTTCTAAATCATTCCAAAAATCTTCTCTTTCTGTTTGCTTGGTTAAATTTATTATTTCTATTTCTTTTTTTTCTAAGTCAAAGTGACCCCCTTAAATCATTTAATTTTCCTTGCATTATTTTTAGTAATCCCATTAGTTCTGTTTTATTCATTTTTTCTCCTCTTTCGTACTCATTTTAACAAAGATGAAAAAAAAAAACAATTTAAATTCCTGTTTTTCTAGACTTTTGAAATTATTTTTCTTATACTTTTTTTAAGAAAGGAAAAGATTTTATGAACCAAAAAATAACAGAATTTCGTGATGGAATTTTTCATCTTCGTACAAGACGTTTTGGAACTGTTGCTGAAATTATGATAAAAAAACTCTTTCAATTAGATGAATCTCATACTTTAGCTTTTGATAAAAAAGATAATCTTTCAAATAAAAGAGTCGAAGTAAAATTTTCTACCGTTTTAAGAAAGAATAGTGAACCAATTACTGATGAAAATGTAATGGAGCAAATTTTTAATGCTAATTTAGATAATCGATTGGTTAATTTTGAAGAATTACAAAAAATGCCATTCGATAGTAATATTCAACAAATTAAAAGAAAAGAATTTGATATTTTATATTATGGTTTATTCTTTGCGGATACTATTTTAATTTTTAGAATGAAAACTTCACACATACTAAGTGCACCTGGTTATTCTGATAAACAACATCGTGGAAATAAAGGGGAAGGACAATTTCATATGAATAAAGAGAATTTAAAACTTCATCAAAAATATTTTATCAAACAAATTAGTTATGAAGAATTATATGATTTGCTTTTTAATAAGATTTCTATTCATTAAATACTAAAAAGTGACTTTTATAGTCACTTTTTTAAAATTCTTAAGGAATTTAAAATTGCTAATACAGAAACACCGACATCTGCAAATACGGCGATCCACATAGAAGTAAGTCCAAAAGCACTTAATGATAAGACTCCTATTTTTATTGTAATGGCAAATACAATGTTTTGTTTTACAATTTTCATTGTTCTTTTTGATAAATTTATTGTTTCACTAATTAAGGAAGGTTCATCTGTCATAATTACAACATCTGATGCTTCAATCGCGGCATCACTTCCAAGCCCTCCCATGGATATCCCTATATCAGATAAGGCTAATACAGGGGCATCATTTACTCCATCTCCAACAAAGATTAACTTTTTATCTAGACTTTTTTCTTTCATAAGTTTTTCTACTTTTTCTACTTTGTTTTGTGGCAAGAGTTCCGCAAAAAACTCATCAATTTTAAGTTTTTCTGCAACTTCTTTGCTAATTTCTTCTTTATCTCCTGTAAGCATGACTATTTTTTTTACATTATTTTTTTTCAATTCTTTCATACTTTTATATGCATCTTTTTTTATTTTATCTTTTATCAAAATGGTTCCTTTTAAAACCTCATCTATGGCAATATATAAAAGAGTTCCTATTTCTTCTTCTTTTTGATATTTTATTTTGTAATCTTGCATTAGTTTTTCATTTCCAATTAAAACTTCTTTTCCTTTTACGGTAGCTTTTATTCCTTTACCTGGGATCTCTTTTGTTTTTGTAATTAAGCTTTCATCAATTTCTTTTTGATAAGCTTCTTTAATGGATAAGGCTATAGGATGATTTGAAAACCCTTCACTATGAGCGGCATATTCTAATAATTCTTGTTCACTTATATCAATAGTCTTAATTTTACATACTTTAAATACACCTTCTGTTAAAGTACCAGTTTTATCAAAAACGACAATATCTATTTTAGATAGTGCTTCTAAATAATTGCTCCCTTTAATTAAAACTCCCATTTTTGAAGCTCTTCCAATTCCACCAAAGAATGTTAATGGAACAGATATTACTAAAGCACATGGGCAAGATACTACTAAAAATGATAGAGCTCGATAAATCCATTCATAAAATGTCGCATCTTTTAAAAATAGTGGTGGTAAAATTGCTATTATAAGCGCGATGATTACTACAACAGGAGTATAAATTCTTGAAAATTTACTTATAAAGTTTTCTGATTTAGATTTTTTGTTGCTTGCATTTTCTACTAAATCTAAGATTTTGCTTACTGTAGAATCTTTATATTCTTTCTCTACTTTTATTTTTATTATTCCATCTTTATTTATACATCCACTTAAGACATTATCTTTTATAGAGACTTTCTTAGGAAGAGATTCTCCTGTTAAAACCATTGTATCTAAGTAAGTTTCTCCTTCTATTACTACTCCATCTAAAGGAATTTTCTCGCCTGGCTTTACTAAAATGATGTCTCCTTTTTTTACTTCTTCTAATGATGTAGTAATCCATTTATTATCTTTATATATATATGCATAGTCAGGTCTAATATTCATTAAATCAGAAATAGATTTTCTAGAATTATTTACTGCATAGCTTTCTAGAAATTCCCCTATTTTATAAAAAAGCATGACCGCGACAGCTTCTTCATATTCTTTTAAGAATATTGCCCCGATAGTTGCTATAGACATTAAAAAGTTTTCATCTAGCATTTTTCCTTTTTTTATATTTTTCCATGATTTTTTTAAAACACTCGCGCCTACTATAAAATAAGCTACCATTAGTAAAGTAAATTTTGCATAAGGATAATCTTTTAGAAAAATACTAAATCCACTAATAAAAATTGATAGAAAAATTTTGATTATTTCTTTGTTTTTATTTTCTAAATTTTCTTCTATTTTTACTTCAGGTTCTACTTTTTTTATCATCGCTTTAATCTTTTTTAGTGCTTCTTCTTTTTCTTCTTTTTTACAATTCCATGTTATACTTTCTGTCATAAAATTTACATTCACATTATTTATAATATTTATTTTTTCAAGAGACTTTTCTAAATTATTTGCACAGTTTGCACAATCTAAATTTTTTATTTTAAGTTTATATTTTTTCATTTAAATAACTACCTTTCATTTATGATTTATATGTTCTAGACCAGTTTCAAATAATTTTACAATGTGTTCATCTTCTAAAGAATAATACACTTCTTTTCCTTCTTTGCGACATTTTACTATTTTTCTTTTTCTTAAAACGGCTAGTTGATGGGAGACAGATGATTTTGTTTTGTTTAATACGTTTGCTAGATCACAAACACACATTTCTTGATGATTTAGAGCAAACAAAATCTTGCATCTCGTGGCATCACCAATCAATTTATAAAGATTTTTTAATTCAATAAAGACATTTTCTTTTGGTATTTTTTCTTTTACTTCTTTTACTACTTTTTCATGTATTACATTACAATCACAGGTTAACTCTTGTTTTTTCATATTGCCTCTTTTCTAGTTTATGCTATATTACTATATTCGTTCTTCACTATTATAGTTGAATGAATATTCAATTGTCAATATAAAAAATATTGATTATTCTTTAAACAATCAACATTTTAAATCATACAATAATTATAATAATTTCAAATATTTATTTAATATCTCTATTTCTAATTTCGTTACTAATTTCACAAAATCCGTATAATCCCCAGTTGTATGTGCTTTGTCTATTGCTTTGTAATACTCTAATCTATTTTCTTTTTTTATTGTATATATATCTTATTAAAATCTAGAATTATAAGTTTTTTATTTTTCCAAAAAAAATATAGAAAATGTATTATGTTTCTTTCCTATATAGAATATTAAGCAGTAAATTTCAAAGTTTTACACTCTTAAATTTTTATCTTTGTTTAATAATTTTAGTCAATTACAAAAAAATACTAGGAGTTTCTAGTATTTATGGATTCTTAGGTAATACTCTTTCTTGTTCTGTTTCTTTAGTCACTATTTCTATTGCAGTATCTAAGAAGTTGTTTATATTTTCTTTATATACTAATAATATCTTCTTGGTCGTTTCAATTACTTCTGTTTCTTCTATTTCTAAGAATTGAGCTATGGATTCTGTCGAAAAATACTTTCCGTCTATATATCCTAACTTTAATGAAATGATTACCGATTCTTTTACTGATAAGGCACTCATCATTTGAGCGAATGTTGGTGTTCTTAATAACTTTGACATTTTTATATAATCTTCTTTTGATATTTCTCCATTATCATTTTGTATTTTTGTTACTGATTGTATTGGTTTAGACTTTGTTGTTATTGCTTCTTTTTCTATTTGCTCTGTTATTATTGGTTGATATGCAGGAGTTTCTTTAATTACTGATGTTGTTTTTTCTACTGCTGGTTTTTGAATGTTTTCCTTTTTTTGCCTTGGTTTTCTTAGTTTTCTTTCTTCGTTTGGATTTGCTAATAATCTTTTCATCGTTGGCACTAAAGTTCCATAAAATTTATCAGTTTGTGCTCTTGTTAACTTTGCTGATGATGGATTATTTAAATCTTCTCCGTATCTTGCTGTTACTAGTGCTCTTTCTTCTTCAGTTAACTTCGTTAACATTTTGTCAATTTGTTCTCTTGTATAATTATTAAAATATTCATATATTGTTTGTAATTTTTTCATCTCTTCTTGAGGCTCCTTTTTTTTAACTTTTTTTTGTTTAGAATGTAATTCAATTACTTCTTTAGATTCTAAAATTTTGCCTACTTTTTTAACTACTTTTTTTACTATTCTTGAAACATAAGCTCGACAAATATTAAACTTATCTGCTATTTCTTTCTGAGTATAAGTTTTATCATCATAAAATCCAAAATAAAGCATTATTATTTCTTTATCTCTATTATTTGGTAACTCTTTAACAACATCTCTAATAATCTTGTGAGTTTCTTCATTTACGTAATCTTCAACTAAATCATTACCATCACTAAGTTTATCCTCCAATTTCATTTCTTGACCATCTTTATTATAAAACATCACGCTGTCTATGCTATCTATACTTTGATCTTTTTTTAATTTTTTTAAAAATCCTAATATTTCATTATTTATACATCTCGAAGCATAGGTTGTAAATTCAAATCCTTTTGACAAATCATAGCTATCAATTGCTTTTATTAAACCAATATTCCCAATGGAAACTAAATCTTTTTTATCATAATTAACATTTTTAAATTTACTTGTTACTAAGTATAAAACCAAACGAATATTATGAATGATTAGTTTATCTCTAGCTTCTTTAGAACCTTCATTAGTTTCTTGAAATAGTTTGGAGACTTCCTCTTTTGACAGTGGCAATGGTAATTTATCCTCAATAAACAATTCATCATTATTCATAATAACCCCCCTAGAATATCTCAAAATTAAATAATTTGAGAGATTTTTTGAAATGACTACTATTCTCTCTGTGGGGGGGGGGGGGGGGGGGGGGGGGGGGGGGGGGGGGGGGGGGGGGGGGG
>CANSRG010000025.1 GCA_947649355.1 uncultured Mycoplasmatota bacterium
CTTCTTGGTCTTTTACTATAATGATATCACATACCATATTTCTTCCATTTCTTGGGTCTATATATTCTTCTAGTTCATTATCTGCGGTTAAATATCCTTCTTCTATCAAGGTTTTAATATCAAAGAAATATTTATTTGTCTCTTCTTTATATATTTCACTTTTTGATAACACTTCTTTTATTTTACTTTCATATACACTTTCATTGATACTTTCTTTGATACCATTATAAATTGGTACTGCTATCAATATTAAAATACATGATATTACCATGACTCCTAAAAGTTCTAATATTGTAAACCCTTTTTTCATACTTTACCTCTTTTATCCATTGTATCATACCCCCCCCCTAAAAGACAATGAAAATGTGAGTTGTTTTGTAAAGCAAAAAAAATAGAAGAGAACATTTTATTTAAAGATTCGTTCTCTTCTTAAAGTGTGAGTTTGAGTTTATATGTTATTTTTTATTGTATAGAGTATTTTATATATATTTTTTAAAGTTTTATATTATTTAAATGATCATGCTTCCTTTCTTTTAAAGCATAGTACATATTTTTTAAAGTGAGAACTTTTTTTGTTCTCTAAAGTGTGAGTTTGAGTTTATATGTTATTTATATTGTACAGAGTATTTTTTATATTTTTTTCAAAATATATCTTTCTTTTTTCTTTTATCACTTCTCCTTTCATGATAATCATGATACTCTCGTTTTATGAAGTTTTTGTGAAGTCCTCGTGAATAAATTGAAAATTATTTTTTCTTTACATAGAAGTAAAATGTTGTTCCTTTATTTTTTATAGATTTTACACCATATTTAAATTTATGCTTTTCTAGTATTGTTTTTACAATAGATAAACCAAGTCCTGTTCCAACAATATTTCTTCGATGATTTTTATCATTTTTATAATATTTATTCCAAATAAAATCAATTTCTTCTTTGTTAATTCCTTTTCCTGTATCTTTAATTTCTACTAGATAAGAGTTTTTTTCTTTTTTTACTTCAATAGTTACTGTTTTATCTTTTCCTGTATAGTTGATAGCATTGTTAATCAAATTGTAAATTACTTGATTTAGTTTGGCTTTATCTGCTTTTACATAAGCTTCTTTTTGGACTTTCAACAAAAATTTATATTCTTCTGTTTCTTTCATTATTTCATAACGAGAAATTATCGTTTTTATTTCTTTTATTAAATCAAATTCTTCTAAATTGATTTGATCTGCATTGGCTTCATTTTTAGATAATATTAAAATGTCTGTCACTAATTGATTTAATCTGTCTACTTCATCCATGATGATATTACAATGTGTTTCTCTTTTTTTGTCTTCTTTGTAAGATAAATCTCTTACCATTTCTGTATAAGCTTTTATCATTGTAAGGGGGGTTTTTAAATCATGAGAAACATTGGCCATTAAATCTCTTCTTAGTTCATCAGTTTTTAACATTTCTTTTTGGGCATTGTCTAAGACATTTGCAAGTTCATTTACTTCTACTATATCATAATGTGGAAAATTTACTTTTTCACCAGAACCAAGTTTTTGGGCTCTTGATGTAATATCATGAATGGGTTCGGTTAATTTTTTGGAAAGAAAATAAGCGATTCCTGCGGCAAAAAAGATTGCTACTATTGTTAAATAAATCAGTTGATTTTTAAGTACTATATTGGCTCCGCTGACATCCTCTAGTGTATTATATAAAAATACTGTACCACTTGGTAATTTAAGACCATAAAGATAAGCCTTTGCTTCATATTCTTTATTTACTAAACGAATTGTTTTTACTGTACTTTCTGAATTTAAAAAATCTTGTTCTATTTTTAAAATTTCATTATTATTTTTTCCAAGTGCACAGCCATTCATCAAAGTATTATAACGAATTGTTTGACCAGAATTGGTTAAATACTCTACACATACTTCTTGTTGGTAAGCCACAGACTCTAGGGTACTACTAAGTTCCATTAAAGAAGATTTTTGAATTTTACTTGCTAGATAATCTAAGTTTTTTACTTGATATTGTTCATAAGAATATTTTAAATATACGATTTGAAACATCCATAATAATAAGAGAATAGTTACACTAAAAACAATAAAATAAAATAACGTTTTGCGATTAAAACTACTAGTTTTCTTGAACATATTCAAATTTATACCCTACTTTTCTTATTGTTTTAATATAATTTCCATATTTTCCTAATTGATGTCTTAGTGTTTTTACATGTGTATCTACGGTTCTATCGTCTCCATAAAAATCATATCCCCAAATGTTTGTTAATAATTGTTCTCTTGATAATGCTATTTTATGATTAGAAATAAAATATTTTAAAAGTTCATATTCTTTAGGAGTTAAAGTTATTAGTTTTCCTTCTATTTTTACTTCATGAGCCATATCATCTAAAACTAATTCGCCAAATTTTATTTTTTCCGTATTTTTTTCATGACGCTTTGTTATCGCTTTTACACGAGCTACTAATTCTTTAGGACTAAATGGTTTTGTTACATAATCATCTATTCCTAAATCAAAACCAATTAGTTTATCAAATTCTTCTGCTCTTGCGGATAACATTAAAACGGGAATATCTTTTATTTGCTTCAGTTCTTTCATTGTTTGAAATCCATCTTTTTTTGGCATCATAATATCTAATATTACTAAATCATATTCTTCTTTTTTTATCATTTCTATAGCTTTATCCCCATCATCTGCTTCTTCTACTAAAAAATTTTCTAAAAGTAAGTATTCTTTTACAACTTCTCTTATAAGTGCTTCATCATCTACAACTAAAATCTTCATAGTTCACCTTCTTCATTAGGTATATTATAACAGAATTGTGAAAAATTCATGAAAAAAACTAACTTTTTTATTTGTTAGTTTCCTTTTCTTTTAATTTATCTTTTGCAACACTTAGCATTAGTTTCATTCGATTTAATTGATTAGAAACCGAAGAACCTGGATCATAATCTATCGCGACTATGTTAGCATTTGGATATAATTCTTTCATTCTTTTTATGACTGATTTTCCTACTATGTGATTTGGAAGACAGGCGAATGGTTGGACACACAAAATATTTTCGACTCCTTCTTTTAATAGTTCGACCATTTCTGCGGTTAAAAACCATCCTTCTCCTGTTTGATTTCCTTTTGAAAGAATTGGTTCGACATTTTTAGCAAGTTCATATATATTTGTGGTACTTCTAAATCTTGTGTCTTTTAATTGTTCTTTCGCGGTCTTTTCATACCAATCTATAATGTCTAGTGCTTTTTTACTTATATAGGATGTACTTTTCTTTCCGTTTAAAATTTCTGTTTTTACAATTTGATTATATACTACATATTTTACAAAGCCCATAAGTTCTGGAATAGTGACTTCACAACCTTCTAATTCTAATTCTTTTGCTAAATCATTGTTTCCAAAATGGTGATATTTAATTAAAATTTCTCCGACTATTCCTACTTTTGGTAATTCTTTTTCTTCTATTTTAACATCACTAAATTCTTTAATCATTTGTTTTATTTCTTCTTTAAACAAACTTTTCTTTCCTTCAAAAATTACTTTTTTACATAACTTAGAATGTTTTTCATAAAGACTTAGAGTTTTTCCTTTTTCCATTTCATATGGCTTTGTTTTATAAAATAGTTTCATTAGTAAATCACTTAATATTACTGCCATGATAAGTTTGTTAGCCATTTTTAAAGTAATTTTAAAATCTTGTTCTTTTTCTAAACCATTTACATTGAAAGACAATATTGGAATTTTTTCAAATCCTGCATCTTTTAGTGCTTTTCTTATTAAGCCAATATAATTTGTAGCTCGACATCCTCCACCAGTTTGACTTATTAACACGGTTGTTTTTTCTAAATCGTATTTTCCACTTTGTAAGGCTGATAACAATTGACCAATTACAATTAAAGATGGATAGCAAGCATCATTATTTACATATTTTAAACCTAATTCTAATTTTTCATTATCCATGTCTTTTAAATATTCTATTTTATATCCTTCACTTTTTAATGCTTCTAGTAAAAATGGCATGTGAAATGGTGACATATCAGGACAAAGAATTGTGTGGTCTTTCATATCTTTTTTAAACGATTTTTTTTCATAAACGTATGGAGTGTAGGTTTCTTCTTTTATTCTTTTATTCATTGAGGCAATTAAAGACCTCAATCTTATTTTTACAGCACCAAGATTATTAGTTTCATCTATTTTTATAATGGTATATAACCGATTATTTGCTTTTAATATTTCTTCTGCTTGGTCAGTTATAATTGCATCTAATCCACAACCAAAGGAATTTAGACTTACTAATTCTAAAAATGGATATTTTGAAACGACATCTGCAGCATGATAAACTCTTGAATGATAAGCCCATTGGTCTACTACTCTTAAATTCATTGTGTCTTCTGTTTCATAACAGATTGTATCTTCTGTTAATACACCTAGTCCTAAAGAGTTAATAAGGGTATCTATTCCATGGTTTATTTCTCTATCAATGTGATATGGTCTTCCTGCTAAAACAATTGCTTTCTCGTCATGTTCTTTTAAATATTCTAAAAATTCGTTCCCTTTTTTTCTTATGTCTTCTTTATATTCTCTTTGAGCTTTTGTTCCTTCTTTTATAGCTTCTTTTAATTCTTTTTTCGAAAATTTAAAGGGTTTTAATTCTTCTAATTCTAATAATCGATTGCAAAGCTTTGTAGGTTCTAATGGTAAAAATGGATTTAAGAAAGTAATATTTTTTTCTTTTAAGGCATCCATATTTAACTTTATTGCCTCTGAGTAAGATGTAACAATTGGACAATTATAGGAATTATCACTTCGTTTAAATTCTTTTGTTTCAAACATTATACATGGATAAAAAATTGTTTTCACACCTTTTTCTATCAAATTTTCGATATGACCATGAACTATTTTTGCTGGGTAACATACGGATTCTGAAGGAATCGAATCTATCCCTTTTTCAAATAAAGACCGACTTGAGTGATCTGATAAAACCACTTGGAACCCAAGATTTGTAAAGAAGGTATGCCAAAATGGATAGTCTTCATACATATTTAATACTCTTGGTATGCCGATTATTCCACGGTGGGCGTCTTTTTTCGATTGATAATCAAAAACTCTTTGATATTTATATTGAACCATATTTGGAAGATGATTCATGGAACCATTATTTCCACTTCCTCGCTCACAACGATTTCCACTGATAAATTTCTTTGCTCCAAATTGGTTAATAGTAAGTCCACATTGATTTTCACAGCCTTTACATCTTGTGTGAGTTGTTTTCATTTCTAACTTTTCTAGTTCTTCTTTTTGCAAAATCGTAGAGACTATTTCTTTATCTTCTATTTGTTCATATGTCTCTTTACCAATTAACGCGATTCCATAAGCTCCCATTAAACCTGCAATATTTGGTCTTATTACTTGGTGGTCTGTAATTTTTTCAAAAGCCCTTAAAACTGCATCATTTAAAAATGTTCCACCTTGTACTACTACATAATCTCCTAATGTATTATTATTTCTGATTTTCATTACTTTTTGTAATGCATTTTTTACTACTGAATACGAAAGTCCTGCAAAGATATCACCTAAAGGCCTTCCTTCTTTTTGGGTTTGTTTAATTTTTGAATTCATAAATACGGTACAACGACTTCCCAAATTTACAGGATTTTTGCTTTCTAGTGCGAAACGGACAAATTCTTCTATAGTAATATTTAGAGATTTCGTTAATGTCTCTATAAAAGAACCACATCCAGAAGAACAAGCTTCATTTAGTAATATGGTGTCTACAGCATGATTTTTTATTTTAATATACTTCATATCTTGACCACCAATATCAATAATACTAGTTACTTTTGGTTCAAAATGCTCTGCTGCTTTAAAATGGGCCACAGTTTCTATTTCACTTAAATCTAACTGAAAAGAAGTTTTTATCAGTTCTTCTCCATAACCAGTTGAACCACTCATACGAATAATGATATCTTCATTTAATTCTTTATAAAGTTTTAAAAGCATTTCTTTTAATGTATCCACAGGTGTTCCTAAATTTGATTTATAGTCTTCGTAAAGTATTTCTCCTTGGTCATCAATTAACACTAATTTCGCAGTAGTACTTCCAGCATCTATTCCTAAAAAGGCATTTCCTTTATAATTTTTTAATGTTCTTTTTTTCACTGTGTTTTTTTTGTGTCTTTCTTGAAACTCTTGTAATTCTTTTTTCGTTTTGAATAAAGGTTCTAGGGAATCTGTTACTTCTTCTTTAAAATCTTTTAAGGATTTTATTTTTCTTTGTAATTCTTCAAACGTAAAAATTGGGCCATCTTCATTTTCAAGACAAGCTCCTTTTACAACAAATAATTCTCCTTTTTCTGGAATGATTGCTTCTTCTTCTTTTAAATCTAAAGTTTTTATGAAACGTTCTTTTAACATATCTAAATATGTAAGGGGGCCTCCTAAAAACATTACATTTCCTCTTATTGGTTTTCCACAAGCAAGTCCACTAATCGTTTGATTTACAACTGATTGAAGAATAGACAAAGCAACATCTTCTTTTTTTGCCCCTTCATTTAATAAAGGTTGAATATCTGTTTTAGCAAATACTCCACATCTTGATGCAATAGGATAAATTGTTTTTCCATTTTTTGCTAGCTTATTTAACCCAGTTGTATTTGTATTTAAAAGAACTGCCATTTGATCTAGAAAAGCACCTGTTCCACCTGCACAAGAACCATTCATTCTTTCTTCTACACCACCAGAAAAATAAATTATTTTTGCATCTTCTCCACCAAGTTCTACCGCGACATCTACATTTCTTGGATATTTTTCTACTGCCCGTTTACAGGCGATAACTTCTTGCACAAAAGGTACTTCTAAGTAATTTGCTAAACTAAGAGCACCAGAACCTGTAAAAACAATTTGATAAGAAAATTCTTTATATTTTTCTAAACTTTCTTCTAATAATTTTTCTACTGTTTTTAAAGTATCGGAATAATGTCTTTGATAATCACTATAAATTATTTTTCCTAATCTATCTATTAAAACAATTTTTACTGTTGTTGAACCTATATCAATTCCAATTTTTATTTTTTCTTTCAATTTATACACCTTCTTGTAATCCATTTTACCATGAAATAAAATTATTGCCAAATCATAGGTAATATTTCTAAAACTTTATCTAAAAAATCACTTTTTTTCGCTTCTTCTTTTGAAGGCATTTCTTCTAATAAGCCAATTATTTTTTCATACAAATCATTTAATATCCATTCTTTTAGAGTTTTTATATCTATGTCATTTGCATAACAAATTTCAATATAAAAGTTACGTTTCTCATTAGAATATAAATCTAGTATGCAATTTATTTGTTCTTTTTGTAAAGAAAGTAATTTATTTGGAGGACTTTGTGGATATTCTAAAAATAATTTTTGCATGTAAAATAATTCTTTTGGATTATTTAGTTTTTCATTTTCTTTTTTTAATTCTATTGATACTAAATTTAAAAATTTTTCATTTTCCTCTAGAAATACTTTTCTTTTTGAATACCAATTATTTCCTTTCTTTGTAAATAAATCCATATGTTCTTCTCTTATCTTTTCTGCTATTTTATTTAACTTTTTTATATATTCTAAAGTCATAAGTTGTTCCTTTCCAAGAAGATATGTTTACCTTCTACTTATTTATTACCCATTTCTCCTTCTATTTCCTTTTTTTTGGCAAAAAAAAGAAGAATTTTACATTCTCTTTACAAGTTTACATTATGATAAATGTCAGTTACATCGTCAATCTCATCTAACATTTTGTAAAGTTTTTGGAAAATCTCTAAATCTTCATTTTCTAATGTTACTTTATCTTTGGCATACATTCCTTCTTCATCTAGTTCATATTCTACATTTGTAATCAATTTTTCTAAGACATCTTTTACTTTATTATGATCGCTTGGATTTACAGTTATAACGATTTCTTCATTTTCTTTCTCATAGTCAACTGGTTCTATATCATTTAGAAGTAGAGCATTAAAAATTTCTTCTTCTAAGTTACTTTTCACACTTATAATTGCTAAGTAATCATAATTATAAGATACTGAATTACTTACTCCTAAGCTTTTATGAACTTTGTTAAAGGCTGCTCTTACCATACCTACAGTTCTATTTACATTATCTGTTAAGGTTCTTATAATTAAAGTAGATGCTCCTGGACCAAATCCTTCATAAGTCACGACTTCATAGTCTTCTCCTCCAGCACCTTTAGCTTTTTCTATCGCTCTATGTATTATATCTCCTGGAACTTGTTCTTTCTTCGCTTTTTCTACTAATCTTTTTAATGACACATTTGCTTCAATATCTGGTGTTCCTTTTTTTGCTGCCAAATAAATTTCTTTTGCATAATTCGAATATAATTTTGCTTTTGCAGCTCCTGTTTTTTGGATGCTTGCTTTTCTTACTTCATATGCTCGTCCCATAATATCTCCTCTTTTCGTTTTTTATTATACTAAATTATCCTAAAAATGTCATCCATGCAATTAAAAATAATCCAATGGCCATTCCTATATAAATATATTTATTATTTCGATAATTTTTTATTTCTTTTAATAATTCAAATAAAGCTATGTAAAGTATCATTCCACAAGAGATACAAATTAAAGCAAACTCTTGGAATATAGTAAATTCAAAAGAAAATAGATGAAGAATGCATGCACCTAAAAATGCAGAAAGAAAAAGACTAATGAAAATAATATATCTTTTCTTTTTTTCTTTTTCTAATCCACTAGCAATTTCTATACCAAGTGGCAAGTTATGAAGCCCTACTCCACAAGCTAGCAAAAGTCCTGCTTTTAAGTTTTCTATTCCTACTACATACATGCTCATTCCTTCTAATATATTATGAAGAATTAAAGATGTTGCCAAAATAAAGCCTATATGTGCCATGTGATGGTTATGTTCTTCCTTGTTTTTTTCTTTTTCATTGTGTTCATGATTATGAGCAGGTAAGAATTTATCGAAAATTTTTAAAATCATCATTCCTAATCCTATAAAACATAACACATATATTATTTTTACTATTTTTTGACTTTGAAGAGAATCTGTTAATAAAATGATTTCTGGAATTAAATCTAAAAATATCATTCCAAACATTACAACAAAAGCTAGACCTATTGATAAGATGGATAAAGTTTTTTTGTGTTTAGAGTATTTTACAATTCCTAATCCTATTAAAAAAAATAGTCCACTTAATAAAGGTAGAAATAATGCGATTATATTTGTCATACTCTCACTCCTTAAAAAAATTTTAACATATTTTAGCCAAAAGAAAAAGACTTATAGTCCTTCTTTTGTAGGAACAGCATCTATGGATAATTTTCCACTAAAAGTTCCTTCTGTTAAATATAGTTGATTTACTGCATCATCATTTTCTAACCATATATAAAATGTAATGTTATCTGTTGCACCTATATTTAATAATATAGCATTTTCATCTGTTATTAACTGTTTTGTTAAATTGGATATTTCAGTTTTTTCCTCTGTTCCTTCTAGTGCTTGTGATGTATCTTCAAATGTTCCATTATATTTTTTTTCATTTGCACTTCCTTCATTTACACATAATTCCCATTTAAAATATTTACTAAATAAGTTTTTTGATAAACTCATTTCTACCAATTTAATCGTATATTTTCCGTTGACATTAGATGTATTTTCATTTGAGACTGTAAATGATATTTTTTCCCCTTTTGTCTTATAATCTAAAGGATCTATGATTGCAAGTTCTACATTACTTATGGCACTTGCATTTTGTAAATTCGTAGTTACATTAAAAATTGCAGTTTGGTTTTGACCTGTATCCGTATTTCCTTTAAAGCTTGCTGTAAAATAAGCATAACTTAGACTCATACCAATAAGTACAATTGATATTACAAAGACTAAAACCATAATTGAATATTTTGTCATTTCATTTTTTGGAGTACTTTCTTTTTTCATATTTTTTCTCCTATCTTATTTTATTATATTAAATTCTATTCATTTACACAAGGCTAATTTTTTGCTTTGTAGAAAACTACTGACATTTTTTTATCTTCTGGTATTAAAATTAAAGATGCTGATGTGTCATATCCTAAGTCTTTTTCATAGCTCCATGTCAAATTTACAGCATAGCCATTTACAACACTTTCATCTGGCATTTTATATGTTGTTTCGTTTACGTTAGTTACTGTTACTTCTTTTACGACAGGAAGTATTTGGTTTCTTGTATCATCTAAATTGTTTTCTACTGTTTTATAAATTGAATTTTGGGCAACTGTTTTAAAAGATTCTTTTGAATCACTATAAAGAAACTCTAGTCCACCTACGTCATAACGACTTATTTTATTATCAATTGTGAATAAGTCAATAATAAATAATTCACTTACTAATTTTATATATTCTTCTTGATTAAATCCTTCTTCATTTAAAAGGTCTTTTAATTCTTCAAATTTTTCCTTATAATATGTTGTATCTCGGTCTTCTAAATTATATCCATATTCTTCAATTGTATTTGTTATTTTTATTTCATTCTTAGGTGGTTCTTCTACTTTTTCTGTTTTAAAAAATAAGTAATATGCTCCTAGTCCTACTATTATAAAAAATAAGATAATAAGTAATAGAATTAGTATTTTTGTTTGTTTTTTCATATTTCCCTCTATTCTTTTTTTATTAAACATATTATATCGCGTTTTCCTTCTATATTTCAACTTTTTTCTTGTTCTTTTTAAAACTCTTTTTTAGAAACAATATGAATAGAGATATGAAATGATATTAGTAAGATGAAGAGTAATAGTAACATTATTCCTAGAGAATCTAATGTTTCTAAAGTGCTAATAATAGGTCTTAAATTCCAAATCTTTGATAGAATAGTAAGAAATATTGTACCACCAAATATTATCATAAAAATTCCAATTCTTGCTTTTTCTATTCCAAATTTATAAATGGAAGGAAACATTATAGCTTCTAAAAATAATGAGCCTATTATACTTTCTATAATAAATGTTTTTATTTTTTCCAAGTCTAAATTTGATTGGAAATTCATAAAAATTACTGAAAAGAAACTAATGATTAAAGCAGAAACAACAATAAGAATAAGAGTCGTAAGATATTTTGCCTTTACTCCATTTTTTCTTCCATTTGGAATTGTACATGAATAAGCATCCCATTTGTTATAAGTATCATAGCTAAATGTAGACATGATTAACATTACACTCATAAGGGGTATTAAAAAGGAAATATCCATTTTTCCGTCTAAGGAAAATCCTATATATATTATGAATAAAATTGCAAGTATTTTTAGATTACCTTTCATCATATAAAGATCTTTTTTTATAAATCCTAACATTTACTTTTCCCCCTTAATCATGAGTAACATTAAGTCATCTAAACTTATTTTGTCCATTGTAATTCCTTTATATTTTTTTTGAAATTCTTTTTTATTTTCTACTAAAATTTCACATTCATATTTCTTTTTATATATTTTCATACAGTCTTTTTTTTCTATCTTTTCTAACTCTTCTTGGCTACACTTTGCTATACCAAATTGGTCTAAAATTTCATCTATCGTTTTATCTAATATAACTTCTCCTTTATTTATAAAAATTATGTAATCTGCGAGATGCTCTAAATCTGTAGTAATGTGACTAGATAAAAGAACGGAATTTTCTCCTGTTTCTATAAATTCTTGTAATAATTTAATTACTTCATTTCTAGCTATGGGATCTAATCCTTGGGTTGGTTCATCTAAAAGTAATAGTTTTGGATGATGAGCGATTGCAGTAATAATCTCTAGTTTTTTTCTCATACCTTTAGAAAAAGTTTTCACTTCTTTTTTCTTTGGAAGATTAAATTCTTTTAAATACTTTTCATACATTTTTTCATCCCATGTTTTATACATACTTTTCATTATTTTGTTTATATCATGTGGCGTTAGGATTTCTGGAAAAAAAGAATCATCTAATACTATTCCAACTTCTTCTTCAAAATTTTTTTCTTTTCCTAAAATTTTTATTGTTCCAGAATCTTTTTTTATTATATTTAATATGGCTTTCATTGTAGTCGTTTTTCCAGCTCCATTCTCACCAATAAAACCTAATATCATTCCTTTTGGTAATTCAAAACTAATATTTTTTAGTTCAAAATCGCCTTGTTTTTTACTTAAGTTTATGACTTCTAGTGCATTATTCATTTTCTTTTTCCTCCTCATAAATTATGTTTAAAATTTCTTTTAATGTTTTTTTAGAGATATTATTTTGTTTTGCTAATTTCACCGCGTTTTCTATATGTTCTTCTATTTTGTGAAGTTGTTCTTCTATAGCAATTTCTAAATTTATCTTTTTTACATAAAATCCTTTTTGGGGAATGTTTTTTATATATCCTTCTTTTACTAGTTCTTCATAAGCATTTTTGGTAGTGATTACACTACAACGTAAATCTTTTGCTAAGCTTCTTATAGATGGTAATAACTCTCCTGCTGTTAACTCTTCTTGAAGAATTTTTGTTTTGATTTGCTCTTTTATTTGTTCATAGATTGGTACACTACTAGAATTACTTATTATAATCCCCATACTTCTCCTCCTTCTGTACATATAGATTATATACAGTATATATACAATTTGTCAATGCTTAATAATCTGTTATTTTATCATTTTTTTAAAGTTTTATTTGGTTATTTTCCTCTTCATATTTTTCTATCTGCAAATATTCCATATATTTATTAGGATTAAATTGTTCTATTGTAAAATAATCTTCTTGTTTATATAATCCAAAGAATAAGTCTGTTAAATCAAAGTCAATCATGGTATTTATTCCCATTTTAATAGCCATTTCTTCTACTCTTTTCACACAATCACTAGAATGATATCCACCAATTACCAATTCTTCAATATTTCCTAGTTGTTTTATTAGTAATGGTAAATTGGGATATTTTGGAATAAAATTTTTTTTAGTATTCCCAAATTCATCAATCGCACTATTATCCGAAAATAAAATATCAGTATAAATTATTTTATCTTCTTTTTTAGGTATAATACAAAATATTTCTTTGTCAGGATACAAGGCAAATACTACTTGATAACCATTTTCTCTGTATCTTTTTTCTATGCATTCGTTTAATATTGGCAAAGGTCTTTTCACTTTCCACTTATCATATAAATTGTCATCATGAAATAAAAACATACTTGTATATTCTTTTATTGGATATAAGTATAAAAATACTTTTTTCATAATAATCCCCATTTCTAGATTTTTCTTTTTCATATTCTAGCACATTTTTTGACTTTCTGCTCGTCAAAAATTCAATTTTATAGTAAAATAAGCCTTAGGAGAGATAAGTTATGAAAAATTATTATATTGATCCTGGATCGTCTACTATAAAAACTTATTGTTTTCAAAAAGGTTTTCGGAATTATAAATCTTATTTTTTAAATCATATGATATTTGATCAATCTGAACAAACTTCTGTTACTAAAATGGAAAGAAGAGTTTTTGATTTAGATATTATGAAACTTAAAACAAATTGTAAAATCAACACTCCATCTAGTTTGTATTTAAATTTTTTTCAACATTTAGGGCTTCAATATATGGGTGCATCTGGTAACTTTAATGATTATTATTTTAATAGATATTTAAGAGAATATTTTAATTGGCTTGAAAGTGAAACTGGTGTTTTAATATCTTCTTTGGGAACTGGCCCAAAAAATGGAGAAAGAATTTTAAAAAAGAGTTTAGTAAAAGATATAGAGAAATGATAAGGTGGTAAAAAATGAAGTTTCTAGCGAATGATTATGAGCCTAAAGATATTTGTCGTATAATTAGAAATTGGACAGGTTTGACTCAAGAAGAGTTTGGAAAAACAATTTACCGAAGTGGTAGAAGTGTGCGAGCTCTAGAAAGTAATGAAAGACATTTATCTGTGGAAACTCTATTAAGTATGGCCAAAATTCACAAAATTAAAATAATAATTAAAAAAGAAACTCCGAAAAAATAGGATAATTTTGTTAAAAAATTAAAATTTTAGTATTTTTACAAAGCCTGTATTATTCACTTCTTAATGCCTCAACAGGATTTTTTTTACTTGCCATTTTTGATGGTATTCTTCCAGCAATGACATTTAATCCAATGCTTAATAAAATTAAGAATATCGCACTACTAACAGGCATATTTGAAATATTTTTTATTCCAGTCAAAGATGATACTATTAAATTAACTGGTACAGATAGTAATGAAGCTATGCCAATTCCTAATAATCCAGCAATCAATCCCTCTATTACTGTTTCTGCTCTAAATACTCTTGTAATATCTTTTTTACTTGCCCCTATTGCTCTTAAAATTCCTATTTCTTTTGTTCTTTCTAATACGCTTATATAAGTTATTATGGCAATCATAATACTTGATACGATTAAACTAATAGCTACAAAGCCAATTAACACGAATGAAATCATGGTTATAATAGACGTTACTCCACTAATAACCGTTTTAATCAAATCTGTATAAGATATTACTTTTTCTTTATTATTGTTATTTATTTGGTCTTTATTGTATTTTTCTATTAAATCTACTATTTTTTCTTTTGATTCAAAATCTTTTGGATAAATATTGATTGAAGATGGATTGTCTATATCTGCTATTCCTAAAATTCTACAATTTTCTTCATATGTATTTGTAATATTATCAAATTTTTCATTTGTTAAAACATTTACTTCTTGATTATTGATTTGTTTTTTATAAATATCTGTTTTGGAAATATTATTGATAACGTATTCCGTTAAAGAGTGATTATATCCAATAAACCCTGATTCAGTCTCTTCCTCTTTCACTCTTATTACTCCAACTACTTTCATATCTAATCCATTGTTTACTATATTTTTTAAATACTCTTTATCATTAGAATAATCTTTATAATAATTATCTTCTAACTTATAATAATCTGTATTTAATACTAATTTATAGGATAAATTTAAAATATCTTCATAAGAATAATTATGACTATTTATTTCTACTTTTTCTCCATTATTTATTTTGTTTAATATACTTGTAAGTTCTTTTCTATCCTTTATATCTAATCCATATAAAATAGAATCGTTAATGATATTATTTTTATCTATTACAAGAACTAACTCATTATATTTTTTAGGAAAACTTCCAGCTAATATTTCATATTTACTATTTAAAACTTCTTCATTATTTAATAACTCTTTAAATAATGAAAGTGACTCTGTATTAGTAGAGATGTTACTTTTTTCTTGTTCTTCAGACATATTTGTATTTAAGATATTAAAGTTACTTGGATTTATTCTAGTCAAACTAGAATTATTTGTTGAATAAATTTGTAAATCCAAATTATAACTATAATTTATTTCTGAAATATACTTTTCTATTTCTGATGAATTATCTAAATATTCTTTAAACGATTTTAAATCATTTTTCTTTATAAACTCTTTTGTAAATAAGTTCACTTCTGATGTTATATCATCTTTAGAACATAATTTGTTGGTTTCACATTCTTGTTTTTCGTTCTCTTCTATGCTTAATAATTTCGTAAAATCATAAGAATTTTTTTCAATTACGATTGGAAAATTGGATAATGAATCTCTTTCCATATTAGCCACATAGTCTTTTACTCCATTTGATAACGATAAAATCAATGCTATACCAATTATCCCAATTGATCCTGCAAGAGCAGTAAGTATTGTTCTTCCTTTTTTTGTAAATAAATTATTTGCTGATAATCCTAATGAAGTTAAGAAAGACATTGAGGTTTTTTTTATCACTTTTTTTTGCTTTTCAATTATTACTTTCTCTAAAGGATTACTATCTTTTATAATGACTCCATCTTTTAGTTCAATAATTCTATTAGAATAAGCTTTAGCAAGTTCAGGATTGTGAGTAACCATGATAACTAACTTATCTTTTGAAATATTTTTTAATAATTTTATAATTTGAACACTAGTAGATGAATCTAATGCTCCTGTTGGTTCATCTGCCAAAATAATTTCTGGATTATTTACAAGTGCTCTTGCAATCGCGACTCTTTGCATTTGTCCGCCTGATAATTGATTAGGCCTTTTATGGATATGCTCTTTTAATCCTACACTTTCTAAAGCATCAATTGCTCTTTTTCTTCTTTCTTTTTTTTGAATACCTGATAAAGTAAGTGCCATTTCAACATTTGATAAAATTGTTTGATGTGAAATTAAATTATAACTTTGAAATATAAATCCAACACGATAATTTCTATAACTATCCCAATCTCTATCCGAATATTTTTTTGTGGAAATGCCTTCAATTAGAAGGTCTCCCCTATCATATTTATCTAATCCACCTATAATGTTTAGAAGTGTTGTCTTTCCACTTCCACTTGCACCTAGTATAGAAGTAAATTCATTTTTTCTAAAATTTATGTTTATCCCATTTAATACTTGTTGTTTCTTTTCTCCTATAATATAACTTTTTGAAATATTTTTTAATTCTAACATTTTTTCAAATCCTTTCCAAATTGCTTCACTTGTGATACAATTGTATCATCAAGATTTTGTTTAGACAATGGAGATGATGAAAATGAGACAAAATAAAAAAAATGTATCAACCGAAAAAGATACTTATGTAAGTGATAAAATAACAGAAACTTTACTAAATCTTTTGGAAACTTATACTTTAAAAGAAATATCTATTAGTTTTTTATGTGATGAAGCAGGTGTTGGTAGAGCTTCCTTTTATCGAAATTTTGATAATAAAGAACATATTTTAATTAAATATGATACAAAACTAATTAAACAATGGGGTAAAGAATATGAAAATGATAAAAACTCTACTCCCGAAAGTCTAATTCCTTCCCTTCTTATTCATTACAAAAAATATAAAAATTTTTATTTTATGATATATAAAAATGACTTATCAGATATAGTTTTGAAAACTATATTAAAAGCCTGTGAATTAGATAAAAAGGAAACGAATATTGAGGCTTACGTTACTTCATTTATTGGTTATGGAATATTTGGTATTGTTAATGAATGGATTAAAAGAGGAATGCAAGAATCTATAGAAGAAATACTATCTTTAATCCATCAAAATAAAGATAATTAAACAATAAATTTTACTATATTTAAATGAATAGAAGGTATGATAAAAACTATTATAATTGATTTTCATATAATTTTTGAATAGAAAATATCCACCTGTAAGTGGATTGTTTTTTTATTTTTCATTTAGTTTTTTTAATTTAGTATTTAATTTTCATAATAATATCGTATGCAACAGCGCATTCTTCTTTTGATAATTTTGTTTCATTAACCAGATATTCTATTGCTTTTTCTTTATTATCAAATTTCTTTAATATATCTTTTATTTCTTTAATTTTATCAATAGTTAATTCTTTTCTCATTGACTATTTCAATCAATATCACTTTTTGTAATTTTATCCAATAATCTTACTTTTTATATATTTTACTAATCTACTAAAATTTATATTTTAATGAAATAATTTGAGTTATGAGATTATTAGAAATCTCTTATTTCGTCAAACCATCTTGTCCAAACATTTTCTTCAATGCTTATAGGAGAATTTTTCATCAATATACATAATCCTTTATAAATATCATCTCGTTCCATAGTTTCGATATCATCCATTTTATTAAAACTATTTGTAAAATTGGTTATTGCATTTTTCACATCATTTTCTGATAAAGAATTTTTTATTTCCTTTAAGCATTTTTTAAATATTATATTTGCTTTCTTTTCCATAGCTGAATTCCAATTTGAAAATGGAAGTCCATATTCTGTTTCAAACCAAAGTTTATTTCTTAATTTTGTTACTGACGCAAATTCGAACTTTCTTTGTTTCTTTAACTCTTTTAACTCTTCTTTAAATCGTTTACCTGCATTTTCATCAATATTCATCGCAACAAACTTATTTAATTCTTTCCAATTATTAAGATTTGGCAAATCCAATAATTCGGGTACATTCCAAAAACCTAATTTATTTAAATATTTCAAATCTTTCAAATAAGAAAGATTTGTCATGTTACCAATTAGATGTAAAAGTTTTAGATTCGGAAATTGTAATAAACTTTTACAATCAAAAGGAACTCCATTTGGATTCACTTCAATTAGTAATTCTTCAGCGTTTTTAAAACATTCATATTTAGGTAATGATAACTTTTTTTTACTTTCGTCATTTTTAAAATAAAAACCAAGTGATGGAACTTTTACACATTTTTCAATTATATAGTTATCAGGATTACCATATAAATCTAAGTAAGTAATTTCCTTACCAAATGATAAAAAAAGTTTATAATCTGATTTAATAGTTAAATTATGTATAATTGCTTTTGTAAAATCTACACTCATTTCTTTTTGTGGTTTCCATGTAAAATCTTCTATATGCCTTTTTCTTGACCATTCTATAAAACCAATGTCATTTCCTGTATAACTAAAAAATCTTGGCCATTTAATTGATGGAGAAATTATGGGTCGAAATATTTCTTCACAATTGTTAAAAGCATTCCAATTTATTTTATCATCTTTATCTACCCAAACATCTATATAATCTTTATCGATTTCTTTAACACCTATATTAAAAGACCCTTGTCCTGGTTTTATTATTGTTTCGTGACTATATTCTCCAGTTAAAGAAATTGTTAATTTTTTATCAGAAAAATAATTATTCATTTTGATATCCTCATATTTGAAATTTTTCATTTTCTCACCACTTTAATTATATCATTAATTTTTAATTCCTTTTATTCTTATTTTTATGATGAACATACATTTTCAGATTTAGAATATTTAAGTTCAAAAATATACTTTAATTCCTCATTAATAATAATAGTTTTTTTAATTCGTCAATAAAAGCAGTTTCTAAAAAAATTTATATGATTGCATTATATAAATAAACAATTTACTTAGCAATTTGATATACTTAATAATATCTTCTTTAGTTCTTTCGTTGGATAAAATGACGTATGTATCATTGATACTAACTTCATTACCAAAACAATTATTTTTAAATATATAACCAATATTTTGTATTTTCTTTTTATTGATATTGATTTTCTTAATGATGTTTTAGAAACTTTGAACTCAAAAGTCATGTAGACAGCACAAAATAACTCTCTCTAACATAGTTTTTTTTTATCTTTTTTTGCTAAAAATTTTCAGTAAGTATAAATTGATTTTTTGTAAATCTAGTTTACTTTTTTTATTTTGCATTTATGAGAGAATTTTCTATAGGAGGTGATTAAATGTCAAAAGTTTCTTATTTTGAAGATTTACAAGACAAGATGGCAAGTTTCAATTTATCTAATAACCAAGCGACGATTTGTAAAAATATTAAGAGAATAAGAAAAGAATTATTTGAAGAAAACAAAAATTATTACAAAGAGAATAACCTTAAAAATCCTTATTCTTCTCAATCAATTTCAGAGTTGCTTGGTATTAGTCATGAGTATTATAAGAGATTAGAAAGTTTTGATAAAACTAAACCAATCTGTATAAAACTTTTCTTAAAAGTGATGGTGTTATTTGATAAAGACATTAGTTATTTTCTAAAAGATGACTAGTAGTGTTTTAAATCAGATTTTTCTTTTTGTACAAAACCATGATAAATTTTTGCAAGAAGTTCTTGCAAAATTGTCTTGGAATCATAATTCCTTTAGGATGATTTCTTTTGTAACAACAAAAAAACCAATTCAATCGAATTGATTTCTATATATCAATGTTCGAACGAACAGATTCGTCAATGGAGCGTTCACAAAAGGGGTTATGCACACTTTTTAAGAAACAAATTCCTTTGTATTTGATATATTTATTATATCGTTTATTTCATTTTAAAGCAATATCATTTGTTGTATAAATTGTAATTTGTTACTTCCATTCATCAGAAAATTCTTTCAAATCCTTTTTTATTTCTTCTGATAATTTATTGAAATCTTTATTAGTAATTGCTCCCTCAAGAGTGTATAAGTGAACCAAACATACTTCAGGAAATCTTATTTTTAATTTGAAAAATGCTTCTTTGCTTCCAATTTTTTTCAAATCTTTTGCTGAATTGATACCTATTATTTTCAGTTTTCTTTCTAGTTCCTTTCCAATGTTTCTCATTGAGGTTAGTTCTGTCATATCATCATACTTCTAAATTGTTAATTATAATTCTAATACTTCTTTATTAGTTTTGAAATAAGAGCTCTACAAGTATTCATTTGAATACAGGCATAAAAATTATTAGTTACTTCTTTACCTTTCCCGATTGTTGTAGCATTATTTGCATCTAATTCTGTTTCCCAAAGAACAAAATCAGTCCATATCTCACCTTGTAAGTAATGTTCCCAAGAAATAAATCCCTTTGCTTTAGAAATAATTTCATCGTGTAATTTTTGCGTTAATTCTACAAATTGTTCTTCACTTACACCTTTTTTTAGTTTATATGAAAATATCCATGCTGTTTTATTCATATATAAATTCCTCCTCTATAAATTGTAATTTATCTTTCTTCATTATTCTTAAAATATTTATATCCTAATATACAAAT